>CAZFWQ010000172.1:4888-8180 GCA_964522755.1 uncultured Oscillospiraceae bacterium
CGGCTGCCCGAAGAACGGCAGATCAGCTACATGATCGGCTGGAAGGCGTCATAAGGCGCAAGGTCCGGCTCCGGCACGGAAGGAAGTGAACTGCCGCATGGCTGTCCAGGCAATGAAATTCGTAAGCATGGTCGGACCTGTCGACGAATTCGACGCGTTCGTGCTCAAGCATGTCCTCAACAGCGGAATTCAACTGGAACGGGCATATCAGGCGCTGAAACTGAAAGGGCTGGAGCCGTACATCGTGGAAAACAGCCATGAGCCAATCCTCAAGCGAATGAGGGGGCTCAATGATTTCATGAAGGCGCGCATAGACGACTACAGCGGCAGCCAGATTGATGAGCTGGTGCTTTCCGGCTTTGACCCCGGCGCGCTTCCTCTCTGGATAGACGGCATCGTGGAGCGTCTGCGTGAGCACAGGCTGAACAGGGAGCGCCTTGCGCGTGAAATCCTTGACCGAGAACAGACTGTGCGGCAGATCAAGCCGCTGGAGGCGCTGTCCGTCGATGTGGAGGACATGTTCCACGTCAATTTCATGAAATTCCGTTTCGGCCGGATGCCGAAGGATACGTACAACCGGCAGAAGCAGAATTTCGAAGCCCTGGATGTCATCGTGTTCCCCTCTGTGGAGGAGGACAACGACATATGGCTTTCCTACTTCACGCCCGCCCTGCTCGGGCCCAAGATCGACAGCGTTTTTTCCGCCCTCGGGTTTGTCCGCGTCAGAATTCCCGAAGAGGTGCACGGCACTTCTTCGGAAGCCGTCACAAGCCTCTCGAAGGAAGTCGGCGATCTGAAACGGCAGCTGCAGGAGGAGGAGGACACGCTCGAGCGCTGGCTCCAGACGGAACGGGCCCCCTTCCAGCTGATGATGAACCGCCTGGCCTATTTGTCGAAAGCCGCTGAAATCAGAAGCCAGTGCGCGCATACGCGGGATTTTTTCCACATCGTCGGCTGGATGCCCATCGATGCCTGCAAAAGGCTGATGGATGCCACCGAGCACATGAAAGGAATCATGATCAAGAGCGACGACCCGGTCAACATCGCCCATTCTGTGCCGCCGACCATCCTGCGGAACGCGGCCTTTTTCAAGCCTTTCGAGAGCATTGTCTCCATGTTCGGCCTTCCGTCGCACAATGAAATGGATCCGACGAAATTCGTCACAATCACTTTCATTCTGATGTTCGGATTCATGTTCGGAGATGTGGGACAGGGCATCCTCATTGCGCTTCTTGGCGGATTCCTGTACCGGTTCCGGAAAAGCATGCTCGGAGGCGTGATGCTCTATGCCGGACTGTCTTCGACCGTGTTCGGATTCCTCTACGGCAGCGTGTTCGGGAATGAGAAGCTGTTGCGCGCCGTATGGCTCAGTCCCATCGAATCGGCGGAAAACATCAACATGCTCATGTTCATCGCCATCGGGTATGGCGCTTTCATCGTGCTGCTCAGCATGGGTTTCAGCATGTTCAATGCAATCCGCGCAAAGGACTGGGGGCGCCTGCTTTTTGACAGGAACGGCCTTGCCGGCCTGCTCTTTTACGGCGGGATCCTGGTCATCGTGCTGAATTCGCTGCTCACGGGCAATTTGAAGCTGACCGGCATCGTGCTGGCCGTCGTCATCATATTGCCGCTGCTGCTCATGCTGCTGAAGGAACCGCTTGAACACCTTGTCAGGAAAAAGCGCCCGCTTTTCCCCGACGGCAAGGGCATGTATTTTACAGAAGCGGGTTTCGAACTGTTCGAGACGATCCTGGGATTCATCAGCAACACCATCTCATTCATCCGAATCAGCGCATTCGCAATGAACCATGCAGGTTTTTCCCTTGCCGTATGGACCCTCTACCATATGATGGAAGGTTCCATCGGCGGCGTGGTCACCCTGATTGTCGGCAACCTGATCATCATGGCGCTGGAAGGCATGATAGTCGGAATCCAATGCCTGCGCCTTGAATTCTATGAATCCTTCGGGCGGTTCTACCATGGAGAGGGATATCCGTTCCGCCCGCTGCGGCTTCGCGAAGAATCTCCCCTTGAGCCTGCCATGAACGGAAAACCGTAAACAGCGCCAATATTGTGGAACCCAGGCGGCATTGCCGCTTGAAATAGCGTCTTGCGACAAGATGGAGGAAAAACGGATGGAATTCATATTGGTGATTGCCCTGGGCCTCGTACTGAGCGCAATCGGTCTCGGGTTGGCCGTTATCAACCGTAAAATCAATGGAAAGAACGCGAAAAGGCTGCTTGGCATGAATGTCATTTCGCTTTTCGGCATGCTTGCGGTGGCAACGATCGTACTTGTCGCCGGGGGGCTGGATGCATCCGCCTCGGGAACTGAGGCCACGGCTGCCGCCTCGGCATCGGACGGGCTTCGATTCATCGCGGCCGCCCTGTCTACGGGGCTCGCCTGCATCGGCGCCGGCATCGCCGTCGCATCGACGGGTTCTGCCGCCATTGGCGCCATCAGTGAGGATCCCCGCCTTTTGGGCCGTACCATCATCTTTGTCGGCCTGGCGGAAGGAATCGCAATTTACGGCATGATCATCACCATCCTTATCCTGAACCGGTAAAGTGGAACGAAGGCACTTGCGGCGTGGTCATCACCATCGCCGTCCTGGAACCGCATTATCGGAGGGAGGCCGGACATGAAAATGTTCCTCATCAGCGACAACGTGGATACGCTGACCGGCATGCGCCTGGCCGGTGTTGACGGCGTCGTGGTCCATGAGCGCGGTGAAGTGTCAGACGCGCTGAAACGGGCCGTGTCCGATGCCGAGATCGGCGTGGTGCTGATTACCGAACTGCTGGTGCAGGCAGTGCCGGACATTGTGAAGAATATCAAGCTGAACAACGCGCTGCCGCTTGTCGTTGAGATTCCGGACAGGCATGGCACGCGCAGGCCTCCCGACTACATCATGAAATACGTGTCCGAGGCCATCGGACTGAAACTGTAATCAGGCATGGGAATGCGTCCTCCTGCAATGGCGGGAAGGCTGGACAAGGGGTGAGGCGGATGGACAGGACAGAGGAAAAGCTGCAGACATTCACGACCATCGTGCTCAGGGATGCCGCCCGGCAAAAGCAGGAGATACTTGACCGGGCGGAAACGACGCACAAGGAGATGGTCGAGGCCCGGGAACTGAAACTGCTGAAGGATGCGCACGACGCAATCCAGGAATCGCTCCGCGTCATGGGGCGGGCCTCCAGCGAGGAAGTTTCGCGGACCATCCTCGAGAGCAAACAGGCACTCTTCACCCGTCGGGAAGAAATCATTGCGTCCGTGTTCCGGCATGTG
>CAZFWQ010000173.1:0-8153 GCA_964522755.1 uncultured Oscillospiraceae bacterium
GTTCTGCCTGCGGGGAGCGTTCAAGCCAATCTTTCCGCATGGAGCCGCATGAAGATGGGATGGGCAGAAGCAGCCACGGTGACTGGCGACGGCGCGCAGACGCTGGCTAATTCATCCGGATACAGCACCATCCTCAGAATGTGGACAGGCGGCACATCCGGAACGGATGAATACTATCTTGCGGAATACCGCAGGAAAATAGTTGGTTCATATGACGCGGGTCTCCCCGGCGAGGGCGTTTTAATCTGGCATGTGGATGCCGAATTTATCGCAGAAAACGAAAATGATTTCAATGCCTCGACCGTCGGTCGCCAGGGTTTGGAACTGGAACAGGCGGATGGGTTGTACGAACTCAGGACGTACGTCGACAATGGCGATGCAGCGGACCCGTTTCCCGGAACGACGGGAAACACCCAGTTTGCGGGTGTCCCGTACGCCATGAATGACAGCAGCATCACATCCGGTTTGTTCACGTACGTTGATGCGGGGAATATCTCAGTGAGCGGCATCAGCGCGACCATGACCATATCCGTACTGCAAGGCAGCCCGGCAGAGGCACCTTCGGTTTATGGACCGGCAGACAAAGCGCTGGTGGAAACACGGCCGACATTTACATGGGGGTATGCGCCCAAGGCGCAGGCATTCGCCTTGCAATGGACACTCGACCCGACTTTTGCATCAGGGGTCACGGAAGTGGTGCTGGACACACTTTCGGACGGGATGACCTATTCAAACGGTGTTTATGGATATCGGCTAACTGTGGGGCAGGCTCTTGTTCAATACACTCAGCCGTACTATTGGCGTGTCGCGGCTATCAACGACACGAGCACCTCGGGCAACAGGGTATACAGCACGGTTCGGTCTTTCGTGCTGGATCTGGTTGGCCTTGTAACGTTCAGCCTTTCGGGCGCACAAGGAGGAATGCTCGCCGATTCTCTGACGTCAATGGAATACATCCTTGATGGTGGAACTGCCTGGATAACTGTGCCCTCAAACGGGTATACGCTTGGATCCAAAGAATTGAATAGCCTGACTGCCGACAATGATGTGAGGATCCGTGTCGCAGCATACGGCGGGAACCCGGTGGGTCACGTGAAAACCTTCGACCTGCTGGCCGTCCTCGGCGTTCCCGCTGTCACCGCGAATGATTCGGCGAATACTGTTTCCGGAATGACCACGCTGATGGAAACGAGCCTGGATGGAACAATCTGGGTGAAATATGCCGGTACCTCGTCTTTGCCTGATTTGACAGGCGCACTCACCTTGCGTGTCCGGGTTTCCGCAGTCGGTATGACACTTGCGGGAGATATCGCACAACTTTCATTCACGATCCCGATCACAGCCTTTGACGCAATCACCAATGTAGCCGCAGGAAAAGCAGGGTCAGCCACGTATGCCAATGCAGGAGCAGTCCGGGCAGCATTGCCAACATCTGTAACAGCAAACGCGAGTGCAGTAGCGGTTCCGGTCACTGCATGGGTAGATGCGGACACCTATAATCCGGCCGCAGCAGGGAGTTATACTTTCACCGCGACACTTGGAGCAATTCCAGCAGGCTTTACAAATGCAGGCGGTTTCACAGCAGCAGTGGAAGTTGTTGTCGCCGCAACAGATGTACAAATCACAGCCTTTGACGCAATCGCCAATGTAGCCGCAGGAAAAGCAGGTTCAGCCACCTATTCCAATGCAGGAGCAGTCCAGGCAGCATTGCCAAAAACTGCAACAGCAAATACGGGTGCAGTAACTGTTACGGTAACTGCATGGGTAGATACAGACACATATAATCCGGCCACAGCAGGAAGTTATACTTTCACCTCGACGCTTGGAGCAATTCCAGCAGGATTTGCAAATGCAGGCGGCTTCACAGCCACAGTGGAAGTTGTTGTCGCCGTAGCAGATGTACCAACACCAACACCTGCTCCACCACCACCGGCTCCCCCTGTTCCAGGCATTTCGCCTCCTGCCGCCCTACCGCCTGCCGGCGGGGCTCCTCTGGATATTCAGCCTGAAGTTACTCCGACCCCGACCCCTTCACCATCACCATCCCCTTCACCGACCCCTGCACCGGCGGCTCAATCTGCAGCCGTACCGGAAGCGACACCCCCACCTGTCCTGAAAGAGGTTGTCACAGCTGGTATCAGTGCGATAGCCGTGGCCAATGCCAAAACCGGCGTCAGCGAAGCGCGTCTTTCATCGGTGGATTTGAATGGCGCGGCTGCAAGGACAATGGCGGCTGACATTGCGGCTACGGAAAAGGCCATCATCGAGATCAAGGTTTCATCGGTTCCCGGGGCCGCATCATTTTCCGTCGTTCTGCCTGGGAAAGCCTTCGCGAAAATAGGTTCTGAGGCCGAATCGTCCATCAGGATTGTCACGGGCATCGGCTCCGTCACGTTGGGGACGAATGCGATTGAAGCCATCAGCAGACAGGCACCGGGGGATGTCAGCCTTGGCATTGCCAAAGCGGATGTCAAGACCCTTCCCGTAAAAACGCAGGAAGAACTCAAGGGCAGGCCAGTCTTTCGATTGACGGTTTCGTCCGGAAGCACACAGATATCATCCTTTGGCGGGTCCACTGTCATAGTCTCCGTTCCTTACATCTTATTGAAAGGTGAATCCGGGGAGTCCATCGCTGTATATTTCGTCTCGGATACAGGCATCCTGACTTCTGTGATGGGGAAATATGATGCGGCTTCCGGCACCGTGAAGTTCGAGACTTCCCACTTTTCCACCTTCTCCGTCATGAACAGGGACGTGAAGTTTTATGATGTCAAAAGCACGGATTCGTATGCCAGGGCGGTGAAATTCGTATCGGCCAGGGGAATCACCCTCGGGACCGGAAAAGGCCTGTTCAGCCCGATGGCAAGCATAACCCGCGGAGATTTCATGGTCATGCTGCTGAAGGCGTATGACATTTCACCTGAGGCCGCAGGCGCCGCAAATTTTCTTGATGCGGGGAAGACATATTATACCGGCTATATCGCCGCCGCGAGGAAACTTGGAATTACCACCGGTGTCGGAGGAAACAAGTACGCACCGAACCAGACCATCACGAATCAGGAAATTGCAGTACTCACCTACCGCACCATTGCGATTCTCGGCAAACCGCTGGCATCGGGCAGCATGGAATTGACGAGGTTCACCGATTCAGGCAAAATTGCCCCTTGGGCGATTACGGCATACAGAGCACTGGTAAAAGCTGGTGCAGCAGGGCTGAATGTCACCTTGCTGCGTCCGACCGTCAACGCGAAGAGGGCTGACATGGCGGTCCTGCTGTACAATCTTTTGAAATAGGCTCATATAATGAAAAAAAACAAGGCATCGATGATTCATGATGCCTTGTCCAACCATTCTTGCCAATTCATTTTTCGGAATAGGACTAAACCCCTCTGGGCCTTTGTTTCAAAGGCTTGCTGAGGAATGAGGAACTTTCGAAGGGACCCGGCTGTTCAGCTGCGCGTCCCTGGTAGGTTGCGTCGGTAACATCCCGCTTTGGTTCCGGACTGCGCTCGGCCTGACTTTGCGTTTCGGCCCTGTTCGCTGTGCGGCTAGACGCGGCAGTCGGGCTTCTCCGGGCTGCAGTGGGGGGTTGTTCAGCAGAATGACTTCCCGTGCGGTCGGCACCCGCGGTCTGACGTGAGTCGCCTTCGGCGTTGCGCCCGATGTCGATGTTGCCTGCAGTCCGCGTGCGTCCGTTGTCGTTATTGCCTGCAGTCCGCGTGCGTCCGCTGTCGATGTTGCCTGCAGTCCGCGTGCGTCCATCGTCGTTGTTGCCTGCAGTCCGCGTACGTCCGCTGTCGATGCTGCCGGCAGCCTGCGTACGCCCGTTGCCGGAGTTGCTGGCCGTGCGCCTGCGTCCGCCGTCCAGAAGCCTGGACATCCGTTCGAACTCTTCCGGGGCGGGTCCGCTTTTGCGATTGCCAGCCAGCCGCGGGGAACCGTCCAGCCCCGCATCACTTGGGCTGACGGCACTCTTCGCGCCGCGCGGTCCGGCGCCCGCGCGGGCGTCTTTTGCAGGGGATGCCGAGTCCAGTCTCTCCTGCCCTTGATACTCTCTTGATTCAGAAGCCGCTTCACGGGCGTCGATTCGGCTTCTGACCTCTCTGGGAGCGGAAACGCGGCTGCTTTTGCGGGGGCCGCGCTGGTCCATGGAACCGGGAATTGCTTCAGGAATGCGCCGGTCTCCTGCATCACCCTTGTCGGGATTTTCGGAAGTACTGCGCTGCCCACGGGAGGACTTTTGTCCGGGAACGCCGTCTGCACTGCGCGCTCCGCGGGTGGTCCCGCCTTCGGAACGATCCGCGGGCAATCGCTGGCCGCGGGAATCCCTCGGCACGGAGGCATTCCTGCCGTTTTGCCCGCGTCCTCCGCCCATTGGTTCCGGCGGATCGTTATCGACATATTTGTCTAGAGGCCATGGATGTTCGTATACGATGGGCACCTGTCTGCCGATGAGTTTCTGGATATCCTTCAAACAGACTTTTTCAGCCTCGTCGCAAAACGAAATGGCCACGCCGCCCAATCCCGCCCGGCCCGTACGCCCGATGCGGTGGACATAGGTTTCCGGCACGTTCGGCAAATCATAATTCACCACGTGGGTCAATTCGTCGATGTCGATGCCTCGGGCCGCGATGTCCGTTGCGACAAGGACGCGGATTTTTTTCGCCTTGAATTGGTTTAGCGCTGCCTGCCGGTTATTCTGGGACTTGTCGCCGTGAATGGCTGCCACAGGTATTTCAGCTCTGGCAAGATCCTTGGTTATCCTGTCCGCCCCATGCTTGGTGCGTGAGAAGACCAGCACGGATGCAAGCTCCGGACTTTTCAAGAGTTCGATCAGCAAGAGCCTTTTGTCTTTCTTTCCAATAAAATAGAGCGATTGCTCGATGATTTCGACAATGGATGAATCAGGTGTGATTGAAAACTTGGCAGGATTTGTAAGAAACTTGTCTGCCAGCCTGATGATTTCCGGCGGCATGGTGGCCGAAAACAGCATGTTCTGCCGGATTTCCGGCAGCATGCCGATGACGCGTTTTACATCCGGTGCAAAACCCATGTCGAGCATGCGGTCGGCTTCGTCCAGGACAAAGATCTCGATATGGTGGAGCTCAATGAATTTCTGGCCTATCAAATCCAGCAATCGCCCGGGCGTGGCAACAAGTATATCGACGCCGGCCTTCAGGGTGTTTGTTTGAGCAACTTGTGAAACGCCGCCGAATACGACGGTCGTTTTCAATGGGAGATGCCTTCCGTACGCTTCAAAACTTTCGCAGATCTGCACGGCAAGTTCCCTCGTGGGTGTGAGAATGAGCGCTCGAATGGCTTTCTTGTGGACCGCGGCTGATTTGTGCTCTGACAGCAGCTGCAGGATGGGAATGGCGAAGGCGGCAGTTTTGCCGGTTCCTGTCTGGGCACACCCGATAAGGTCTCTCTTTCCCAGCAGGATGGGGATGGTTTGTTCCTGAATGGGCGTGGGAATCTCGTACCCCTCCTCCTTTACGGCTTGCAGGATGGGGGCGATGATGTTCAGTTCGTCGAATCGCAATGGGTTCTCCTTTTGGCACCTGTCCGCGGTGCGGCTTTCATGAATCGAGAAGCCGGACGCGGCTTGCCATCGATAGCGGACATAGGGTCCGCGGAATTGCTTTCAGGCATCGATTCACGTATTTTAGAGGGAAATGTCATATCCCTCGCCACATTATACCACAGAATGATGGTTGTTTGGTATGCGAATACGGCCTCACCGTATTCGCACCGTTGTGGTGCGTTGCTCATAAACGACATGGGCATTCTGGTGTATGAAGGTCGGTGAATGCGTCGATAAAAAATGTAGGACCAATCCGGCAAGCGCTTGCTGTCGGCGATCCAGACAATTTCGCCATGTCATGGATATTCGTCAACATGAACAAAAAAATGATATAAATCAACTTTGAAAAATATGAATATATGATGTAATCAATTACATGATGGCGATTTTAAGCATAAGTTACATGGACAGAATCCATGTAAGCCTGGTTATATTCATAAATCTTGAAATTATTAACGGGCATATTCTTTGATGTTGGATAAGTTATTTATGTAAAGGACAAATAAATGATATTTTTGTGGAGCATCATTGTATAAATGCCTTTCGCTTTCATGTTACATTGGAAATAATCAGCAGCGGAGGTAGCGTCATGCATCTTGGATTGATTTCAAAGCCAACGGAAGAGAGTTTTGCCAAGGCGCGCGCCATGAACCTGGATTTTCTGGAATTCTGCATCAATCGAGACGACAACGTGGAAGCGTTCCTGTCCGGCATCGAAAAACTGAGGCAATGGTCAGGCTGGTATGGCATCGCCATTGGGTCCGTTGGCCGATGGAAAGCCGAGACCCTGCGCCAGGATGGGGCTCCTGACGAGGAAGAGATGCGGATTGCCCATGCCCTGATAGATGCCGCTGCGCACCTTGGCAGTCCCGTTTATGTATGCGGATGCAACCGTGTGCCTGGATTGTCTTATTTTGATAATTGCTCTGCGGCCATCCTACTGCTCGACAAGCTTCTGGAGCACGGACGTGGACGCGGTGTGAAGATTGCCACATATAATTGCCGCAAGGGAACCTTCATTCACGATGAGGTTGCATGGAAATTGATTCACGGGCACCTGAAGGATTTGGGAATCAAGTATGATCCGTCTCACAGCATTTATGCGGGAGCCGATTACCTGAAGGAAACCAGTGAATGGGGAAGCCGGTTCTGCCATGTCCACCTGAAGGGGTCCCTCATGCTGGATGGAAAGAGGGTCGATGACCCGCCGGCCGGGATGGATCAGACCGATTGGCCGGCGTTCCTGTCGATTCTCCGCGCACGTGGATATGACGGAGGCCTCAGTATCGAACCCCATTCCGACGCATGGACGGGGGAGCGACTTGATGAAGGCATCGGATTCACCATCCGCTACATGGACAACCTGATTTCGCGGCGTTTTGTCCTGTCCGCCGCTGCTGCCGCGAATCGACGTCCATTGCCTGAGCTTCAGTACATGAACGCGTCATCTGCAGGTATAAGGCTATCTGAAGGCACACATTGACAACCAGAGGGAATCGACGGGCAACACCGGCAATGGAAAGGGAATCGGCATGAAAACACTGACATATGCCTGCATTGGCGCGGGAGCCATCTCCAACAAGAAGCATCTGGCACAATACGGCCGGCTGCAGGATGTCCGGATGGCGGCAATCTGTGATATCAACGTGCAGGCTGCCGAACGGATGGCGGAAAAACATGCAGTTGAAAGCGTTTATTCCGATTACCATGCCATGCTTGCAGAGGTGAAGCCGGATATTGTCTCCATCTGCACGGCAAACCATCTTCACAGGCAGATGGCGGTTGATGCCCTTGCATCCGGTGCGCATGTGCATCTGGAAAAACCGATTGCACTCAATGGTGCTGAAGCGGCGGAAATCGTCACTGCAAAGAACTTGTCTGGCAAACAGGTGATGATTGGGCTCAACAGCCGCTTTACTCCGGAATCCGCATTCATGATGCACTGCATCGGGGAAGGCTTCTTCGGAGACATCTACCATGCGAAATGCGGATGGAAAAGACGCAATGGCATCCCCGGCAAAGGGGTATGGTTCACGGACAGGGAAAAAGCCGGCGGCGGTCCTCTTATTGATCTCGGCGTGCATTATATTGACCTGGTCCTGTATTTCATGGATTTCCCGGAAATCACCCGGGTCAGCGGTGCAACATACTGCAAATTCGCAGATCAGGACCACAGGCTCCGTCCTGGTTACAAAAACATGGGCGACGGTCTTTTCAATGTCGAGGACATGGCTGTCGGAACCCTTCATGCGCACAGCGGCGCAACGGTGCAGTTTGAATTTTCCTGGGCGTCCAATATCGAGAAGGAAACAAAATATTACGAAATCATGGGAACAAAGGGCGGGGCTTCCTGGCGGGACGGGGAACTCAGGCTGTTCACCGAACTTGCGAAAACAGGTTTGACGCTTTCACCGGATCTGTCCCTGATGCCCCCGGTTCAGGGTGAGTGCGCCCATTTCGCAGAGTGCGTCAGAACTGGCAAGCCGGTCATGGCGCCTGCTGAACACGGCCTGGCGCTGATGCGCGTCATCGATGGAGTTTACCGATCAGCCGCACAGGATTGTGAAGT
>CAZFWQ010000174.1:0-2824 GCA_964522755.1 uncultured Oscillospiraceae bacterium
CCCATCGAGTTCCTTGAATCTGGAAAAATATCTCCACAAATTGTCTTCTGCGAACTTCGAAGCATCCTCGGTCAGCGCGCCAAGCGATTCGAGCTGCAGCAGCATTGTTTCCATCGCCTGCATCAATTCGGCGCTGCCTGCCAACTCGAAGAATATGTCCTGCCTGTAGCGGATTGTCTCCTCGTCCTGCGGCAGAGCGGTCAGAACTTCATACAACGCGTCCTGTTCCGCGCGGTTGTTGCCGAGGTGACGGCACAAGCCTTCCAGATCCAGGCTTTTTGCCGTATCGGGATGCAGTTTCCTTGTCGCCCGGGGATGAAGGCTAGTCGAAGCGGACGCATGCGTCGGGCCTTTGTCCGGCCAAAGTAAGCTGACGGATAAAATGTTCATCGGTCTCCTGCCTGTTTTGCTGATATTTACAGCCGCATTGCGGCACCAGATTCAATCATGCATGACGTGAGATTCGTTGTTTTCTACCTGATTCTTTTCAATTAAGCTCATCCTTGATCAGTTCATCTCGGACAAATCGCTTGAGACGGGCGTTTTGGGGTCGGTATCCTTCACATGCTTGCCCACTTTCCTGTTTAATGAAATGACCATCCCGACCAGTGCGATTATCATGGCCACAAGCATGACGGCATGATAAGCCGACATGAATGTAGCTGTTTGACCCGGTGAAGGTGAGCCAGTACCCCCCAGTCCCTCGAACATTGTAACGGAAAAGGCGATGCCTGTCACCATGCCCAAATTCCTCACCAGGCTGTTGATGGAACCCGCCACACCCATTTTCTGCGGGGTGACGGCATTCATGACGCTGGTATTGTTGGGTGACTGGAACAATCCGGTTCCGAGACCCATCAGGATGGGGCCCGGAATCACCTGCCAAAAGGATGCGCTTGCGGTCAGGGTTGAAAAGTAGAATAATCCGGCAGCTGTGATGGCCAATCCGCCCGAAGTCAAGAGAACCGGTCCGTGCTTGTCCGACGCATGCCCGCTGAGTGGGGCGACAAACGCCATGATGAAAGGCGTCGCCATCATCAGCAATCCAATCCGGGATGGCTGGTAATGGAGGATCTGCTGAAGGTAGAAAGGAAGGAGGATGGTGTTCGCGAACATGGACACAAACGTCAGATAACCGGACAGGTTGCCAATCAGGAAAGCGCGGTTGCGAAAAATCGAGAAATCCATCATGGGGTTCGCGACTTTACGCTCGATGTACCCGAAAGCGCTCAGCAAGCCTATCCCGGCGCCAAGGCCCAGCAGGATGGGCAGGCTTGTCCATCCCCTGTCTGTCCCGTTGTTGATGGCGAACAGCAGACTTAGCATCCCAGTGGCAAACAGGATGGCTCCGGCAAAATCGAATTTCTCCCGTTCTTTTCCGCGCTGGTCCGCAGGCAGGACAAGAAGCGCCACCAAATACCCGATGATCCCTATCGGCACATTGATGAAAAAGATGGAACGCCAACCGGCCAGACCGATGAGGATTCCGCCCAATGCGGGCCCTGTCAGGCTTCCCAGGGCTACTACGGTTCCTGTGATTCCCAGCGCCTTTCCACGTCCGGATGGAGGAAATGCCGCGGAAACGATGGCCATGCTGTTGGACATCAGCATGGAGGCCCCGATGGCCTGCAGCACGCGTGCAGTTACCAGAAAAGCAAGATTGGGTGACAACCCGCACAAAGCAGACCCGCCTGTGAAAATCAGAAATCCAAGGGTATAAACCTTTTTACGCCCAAGCATATCGGCCAGGCGGCCAAAAATGGGCAACAAACTGGATATGGTCAGAAGATACGCCGTCACAACCCACTGCAGCATGGAAAGGCTGGTTTTGAATTGGCCTGAAATGGTGGGCATGGCCACATTGACGATATTGCTGTCCAGGGTCGCCATGAAGGTGCCGATCGATACGGCTGCCACGATATGCCAGCGATAATTGGGTGATTTCCTTATATTCTCAAACAATCTGTTCTCCTTGAATCCAGAACATGCGCATGCCATTCAGTATACCCCACTTCGCCGCTTCCGGCATCAAAAGGGTGCTGTTTCACAGCAAAAAGGATGTTGATCCGGACCAGCTGGAAGCCTGTGCAAAGGCGGGAATGGAAACAGCCGTTGCCTGCCCGCTGATGCTTTTGGGAAATGGAATTCACAAGTTTCATGCGTTTTTGGCGGGCGTGCGCTGATGCATGGTTCCGGCTCACTGACGGACCGCAAAAAGGCTAAACAATAAATGTAAAAATGAAGTGAGTGCAATCGTCACAACGAAAATCCCTCCGAATATCTTCAAGGCTGTTTTCATGCCCAACTCCCTGCCCAGCGTAAAAAGCGAGGCGATGCACGGCGTCGACAAAACCAGAAACACACATGCGATCACAAACTGAGGCGCGTCCAGGTTGAGGGGAACGAGCAGCGCCACAGAAGCATCTTTCCGCAGGAAGTTCAGCAGCATCACTGGGGCGATCTCCGGGGGCAATCCAAGCAGCCAGACCACGGGTTCCCTTATCAATTCCGTGATGAATGCCAGGACATGAAGCATGTTGAGGATGTTCATCAGCAGCACGCCTGCGGCTATCATCGGCAGCACTTCCGAAAAGTACTCAATGATCCTGATGCGCAGCTTATCGGCCATCTGCCTGAAAGAAGGAATCCTGCAGGAGGGAAATTCCGTGAAGAATTCCGGCATGTCACTTTTTCCGTATAATCTGTTCATGATGAAATTCATTCCGAGTGATGAGGCGGCCAGTATCCCGAATATGGCCATCACGGTCACAACGCCGTATCTCATGCCAAGCGAGATGATCATGGCGCTTTGCGACAGGCAGGG
>CAZFWQ010000174.1:2834-8041 GCA_964522755.1 uncultured Oscillospiraceae bacterium
CCCTCGCAGCCATGAATGCAGGCACTTTGCAGCCGAGGCCCAGCATGACCGGTATGGAAGAATACCCGTGCAGGCCTAGCTTATGGAAAAATCTATCCAGGACAACTGCGAGCCTTGGGAGATACCCGAAATCCTCAAGAAATCCAAATACAAGGTAAAACGAAAAAAAGTACGGAAAAACCTGAATCAGCGCGATGTAAATCCCGCTTGTCAGGATTCCGAATGATTGCATGGGATCGGCTGAATGGCCTACAAGAAGCCCCCTTATGAAATCATAGGGGATTTTGTCGGCAAGGCCTTGGACAAATGGATCATAAATCCTTGAGTAAAAGGGTTCGAATACATATCGAATCAACCCTTCGCCCAAATAACGCACGATAAGGAGAGTTGCCAACAGAACCAGGACCGCCGTGAGAATCCCTCCGACCGGATGAAGCATGAAGTCGCTGATGCGCTCCAGCGGCGTGTGATGGCGATGCTTGAGAACTTGGACACGGTTCAGGATAAGCTTGATGTAGTTCCACTGCTCCAGAGGATCAACCGCCAAACTGCTGATCCTTGCATCCGCAACCGAAGCAAGCAGTTCCGTGATCCCTTTGCCGTGTAGCGCGCTGACCGGTATGACAGGGACATCAAGCAATTTTTCAAGTTCCGGCGCTTGAATGGCAATGCCCTTGTGAACCGTGTCATCCCAGAAGTTAAGGCAGACAACCATTGGCCTGCGAAGGAAAAGCAGCTGCAATGTCAAGTTGAGACTGCGTTCAAGATTTGTCGCATCGACGACGTTGACAATGATGTCACCATCTTCAACCAGCTTCATCGCGATTTGATCGGTTTGAGAGAACGCATCAAGCGAGTATAGCCCGGGTCCGTCTGTTATTTCATATTCCTTCCCCCGATAGATGCAATGTCCTGATTTTATCGCGACAGTCGTACCGGAATAATTGGCCGTCGCAATCCCGATACCGGTCAAGCGTGAAAAAAGCAGGCTCTTGCCCACATTTGGATTCCCGACAAGAATGACCTTATTCATTCACGGTTTCCCATTCCCTGTCCAATGGCTCGACAACGATTTTCCGAGCCATGTCGAAACCGATGGCGAATTGCATCATGTCCTTTTCAAGAATGACGGGACCCTTGCCTGATATGGCGCTTTTCTTGGTGATTACCGCTCCCGGAATGATACCCATCGCCATAAGCCTGCGCATTGTATCGCTATTGTCATTGAGTTCAAGGACAGTGGCGGATTTCCCGTTGTCCATCTGCGTAACGTCAATATGATGCGATTCCTGAAGATTGACCCAATTCACATGCACTTTTGAACGCTTAAAAGTCATTTCCCTCATCACCCTATTCAATTGTATTTGATATCAATTATCATTATAATACATGAACTATGATTTGTAAAGTCTGACATCCAAACTGACATCCAGGCTGACATTCAGGCTGACATCCAGGCTGACATTCAGGCTGACATCCAGGCTGTGTTGACATACAAGATGCATATCCGTGCTGCAAACAGGATGAATGCTAATGGTTGTTGCATTTGAAATATGAAATCCATGTATTTTTTTCATCATTGGCATTTCCGAATATGATAGAATATATATCAAGCAAATCACCTGTTCGATTCCTGTGCAAGCCTCAGCGC
The DNA here is from genome assembly GCA_964522755.1 of uncultured Oscillospiraceae bacterium. Lineage (GTDB taxonomy): Bacteria > Bacillota > Clostridia > DSM-8532 > DSM-8532 > JAEWSN01. Next base: position 4,486 of record CAZFWQ010000174.1, read on the forward strand.
TCAAAGCTTTACAGGGAGTTATGCCGGGCAGCGCACTCTGATATCCGGGTGTTTCATTCATGGTTTTTGCCTGTTCAAAGAGAAAGGATCGATAAGACATGAAAGTGGAAGCCGCAGGCGGCATTGACCGCGATGGCGGTGACAGCGATGGCGGTGACAGCGCGGTTCTGGACAACCTTCTCCATGCGACGGAAAACCTTCTCCAATACACTTGGATGGATATCGACTACCAGGCCATCCTGAAAGAGCTGGTTGCAATCTGCGGAGCCAAATATGGTGCGATGAACCTCTTCGACGAAGATGGCGAAGGCTTTGTGACCGTGGCGATCGAGGGGAATGGCGCATCTGTCCGCAAGGCCATTGACCTCCTCGGCTTCAAACTGATTGGGAAACGCTGGAATCCTGACCCAGCAAGGGCGGAACAGCTGCATGCCTCCACCATTTCGCACTATGCCTGCATGGCCGACCTGAATGTCAAGTCCATCCCCAAATCCATCGTGACCACACTGACCAGCATGTTCCAGATCGGGGAAGTCGTCCTCGTCAGCGTAATGGCCAAGGGTGTTTCCCTCGGCGACTTCACAATGGTCATGGGAAAGGGGAAACCTTTTTCCAATGAGGATATTGCAGAAATATACGCACACCAGGTCGGGATGACCATCCTTCGCATCCGAGCGGAGAAGGGACGTGCACGAAGCCAACTGTATGCCAAGAACATCCTGGATACCACGGTTGAAGGTTTCCTGCTGATCAGCGCCTTGGATGGCAGAATCCTGGACGTGAACGACGCCTATTGCGCGATGTCGGGATTCAGCAAAGAGGAACTTCTGCGGTTTGGCATTGCCGATCTGGATGTGGCCGCAAACTTGGAAGAAAGAGAGAAACACATCCGGCGAGTGGATCAGCATGGTTCCGATACGTTTGCCGCGCGTCATCACCGAAAGGATGGCAGCCTGTTCGACGTGGAGTTCTCCGTTTCCCGAAGTAAAATGGAAAACGGGGATGGACAGTTCATTTGTTTTTGTCATGACATCACTGAACGCTTGCAGGCTGAAGCGGCGTTGAAGGAAAGCGAAAGCAAATTCCGGTCTATATTCTACAATATGGATACGATAAATTCTTTGTATGAGGTTATCACGGATAAAGTGGGCAACCCATGTGATTACAGATTCCTGGAAGTAAACCAAACATTTGAAAAGCTGGTTGGCATGAAGGCTTCTGACCTTGTTGGCAAAACATTGCTTGAAGTTTTTCCGGATACGGAGAAGTGGCTTCTTGAGAAGAACAAAGAAGCCTTCCTGACAGGCAAGTCAATTCGTTTTGATTACTACATCAAGACAATAAACTCCTACACCGAAGTCTTCATCTACACGCCGTTCAAGGGTCAGCTTGCGATGAGCAGCATGGATGTCACCAAACGCAGGCTTGCGGAGTTGGAAGTCCAGGCAAAGAGCAGCTCCCTTGAAACCTTGAATCAGGAAATGAAGGCGACCTTGACGGAACTTGCCTCATTGAATGATGAGCTTGTCAATGCGAAGCGTGTAGCCGACGAGGCGAACAGCGCAAAAAGCCAATTCCTTGCCAATATGTCCCATGAAATCAGAACGCCGATGAATGGGTTCCTGGGGATGCTTCAGCTGTTGGAACAAACGGAGCTTGACCATGAGCAGAGTGAATACATAAGGCTTGCCAAATCCTCCACCAGTACCCTTCTAAACCTCATCAACGACATTCTGGACTACTCAAAGATAGAAGCTGGCAAACTGGAACTGGAAGCGATTCCATTTTCACTTGCCGCCCTGATGGGCGATCTGACAGGGCTTTATCGCCTTGCGGTCATGAAGAAGGGATTGATTCTTGAATCTTCCATCGGGTTGGATGTTCCGGACAATTTGAACGGGGACCCTTTCAGGCTCAAGCAGATACTATCCAATCTTGTGGGAAACTCAGTGAAGTTCACCCAAACCGGCCGAATCGATGTTTCAGCCAGACGCCTTGCATCGGATGATCGTCAAGGAGTCACTTTGGAGTTTGCCGTGAAAGACACCGGCATCGGGATCAAGGATAGCCACAAGGAGCTTCTTTTCAAACGTTTCAGCCAGGTTGACAGTTCGGATACCCGCAACTATGGAGGAACCGGGCTTGGGCTGGCCATTTCCAAGCGATTGGTCGAACTGATGGGGGGAAGGATGTGGGTGGAGAGCCACGCCGATGAGGGAAGCAGTTTCTATTTCACTTGTGAGATGAAGACGGTTGATATCGTTGAAGATCAAATGAACCCCTCATCCGGAAAGTCGGATGTCCATTCCCGCTACAGCAGGCTGAGCCTGCTTCTTGCAGAAGATGACCCGATAAGCCGCATGATCATAGAAAAATACTCAGCCCTGCGGGGATGGAACGTGACGGTGGCGCAGAACGGGAAAGAGGCCATCGACATGTTCCGCAGCACTTTCTTCAATGCCATTCTGATGGACATGCAGATGCCCGTCATCAACGGAATCAATGCGACGGGCATCATCCGCATGCTGGAAAAGCCGGTTCACCAGCATACCCCCATCATCGCCATCACAGCCCATGTCCTGAAGGGAGACCGTGAAGCCTGCCTGAATGCCGGCATGGACGATTACCTGCCAAAACCGGTTGACATAGACGAGTTCTTCGCGGTCGTCGAGCGATGGACGAATCACACGTGACGGCGGACTTGACCCGAAAGCACCTGGATGAAGACGGACTTGATCCAAAAACATCCAAGTGACGCAGCATAATGACAGGATGGAGATAAAGCATGAAAAACCAGCATGAGGGGGCGCTCCTCCAAAACAAGCGGACCCTTGTCACCGGCGTCAGCCGATCCATGGGCATCGGCGCAGCCATCACGAGGATGCTGGCACATGCAGGTGCGCAATTGGTTACGCATGGCTTCACGGGATATGACGGGGACATGTGTTATCCGGACGCTTCCGGTTCTTTTTCCGATTCCCTGGCCGAAGAGTTGAGCGGCCAGGGATATTCCGTTCATGTCCTGCCCTCATCGGATCTCAGTGAGGCCGGCATCCCCGAGGCCATCATCCGGGATGCCGTCGAAAGGCTGGGCTATTTGGACGGACTGGTGCTGAACCACGCCTATTCAACCTTGTGCCCCATCGGGGAATGGACAGCCGCACACATTGACGCGCACCTGAACGCCAATGTCAGGGCCTCCATGCTGCTCATTCAGGCTTTCGCCGCCCAACTCCCATCCGGCGTTCCCGGAGTCATCACCCTCTTCACCAGCGGACAGCGCCAGGGACCCATGATAAACGAAATCGCCTATGCGGTTTCCAAGGACGCCGTCATCGGTTTGTGCCGGCAGGCCGCCGCAGCCCTTGCTCCCCGGCACATCCGCGTGAACTGCATGAATCCGGGTCCCACGGACACGGGCTACATGGACCCCGAAGGTTCGCCTTACAGGCAGGTCGCGAAGATGTTCCCGTCGGGCCGGTGGGGCACGCCGGAGGATGCGGCCCGCCTGGTTCGGTTCCTGCAAAGCGATGACGCCTCCTGGATCACTGGCCAA
>CAZFWQ010000175.1:0-3322 GCA_964522755.1 uncultured Oscillospiraceae bacterium
GATCCGGCTTCATCCACCCAGTCGGTACCGACAGGCACTCCGGCCTGGAGGCAGAACATGTCCCAGACAGCGGAGAAAGGCAGGGACTTGCATTCTTCCAGCAATGCCAGCCGCCGGCCGTAGTCACCTGACGCTTCGGCATCACGCAGCAGGTGCGTTGGCTCCAGCATCGCGATAAGCAGCGCCTTCTGAGCGGCACGTGTTCCTGTTACCCAGGCCATGATGCGGTTGATGCTTCCGTCAAAAAAGTCGAGTGCGAAGTAGATGCGGCCGAATGCCCCGCTGCGCTTCACTTCCTGTGCAAGCGCCAGCAGATCGTCATTGAGGATGACGACATGGTCGCTGTCCCAGCGGACCGGACGGCTGACATGAAGCAGCAGGTCGTCTGTAAAAAGAAGCGTGGCGGATATCTTGTCGGCAACGCTTTCAGTAAGGTGGAAGTGTCCCATGTCGAAGCAGACCGTGAGGTTGTTCTTCAGGCCATATCCCATCACAAACTCGTGGGATGCGACCGTGTATGATTCCACGCCGATGCCGAAAAGCTTGCTCTCCAGTGCGTCAATCAGGTGCCTGCGATCGTATTTCGTGGTGAAAACCACATCCAGCGCGTCCTTCATGCGTTGCCGGAAACCAAGGCGGTCTGCCGGCTGGTCCTTCATGCCGTCCGGGAACCAGATGTTCATGACGCAGGGAGAGCCGATTTCCTTTCCGATATCCGCTGAAATGGCCCGGCAGATTTCGACATGACGGATCCAGAACTGACGCACGTTTTCATCCGGACTGGAAATGGTGAACCCGGAAGCAGCCATTGGATGGCCGAAACAGCTTGGATTGAAGTCCACGCCCACGCCCAGTTTTTTCGCCCAGTCAATCCATTTGCGGAAATGCTCCGTCTTCAGCTGGTCGCGCGGGACAGAAACCCCATCGGTCTCCGCATAGATGGCATGAAGGTTCACCCTGTGCTTGCCCGGGATGAGGGAAAGCGCCTTCTCATAATCGGCACGCAGTTCATCGCCGCTTCGCGCCGCACCCGGATAGGACCCGGTGCTGAGGATTCCGCCCGAGGCGCCCCCCGCATCCGTCTCAAAACCGCGGACATCGTCCCCTTGCCAGCAATGCAGGGAAATCGGCAGCTTCGCGATATCCGCCAGCGCGGATTCCGTATCCACGCCCAGTGCGGCATAACGCCCCTTTGCCAGGGAATAGGCCTGGCTGATGCTTGTCTCGTTGATGTTGCCCATGGGTCATCCTCGCTCTCTTCGGGCTTGAGCCCGACAGTTGCCTGAATCTTCCTTGATCCGGCATGGTCAATGCGGAAGCAAAACAATGAAAATTGTCGATTCCCAGTCTTCTATACAATGCCGCGACGCATCAGTAACCTCAGCTGCATTTGCACTGTATTATTAACCAAATCAGGCCATTTTCAGGATATCCTCGAATTTCGCATACCCGTCATCCCAGATACCCGCGTGCTCCGGCAGCACGGTCACCGGATCCACGGACCGGCGAATCAGGGCGCGTGCCTCCTGCAATCCGGACAATTCCCCCAGGGCCACAAGCTGGCCGGCCAGATTGCCAAGGGCCGTTGCTTCGGAAGGTCCCGCCAGGACAGGACGGTTGATGGCGTCTGCAGTGAACCGGTTCAGCAGGGTATCGCGAGATCCGCCCCCAACGACGTGCAGCACGGGAATTCGTTTCCCCGTAAGCGTTTCCAATTCTTCGAACGTCTTGCGGTACTTCATGGCCAGGCTTTCAAGGATGCAGCGAACCACCGCTCCTTTTGTTTGGGGCGCCTGCTGGCCCGTATGGATGCAGAAGTCGCGTATCTTGTCGGGCATGTGGCCCGGTTTTCCGAATTCAGGCGCGTCGGGGTCTATCAGGCAGCGGAATGAGGGTTCCTGTTCAGCGGCAGCCGCCAGTTCGTCGAAAGAGACTGCGTCGCCCTTGCGGTCCCATTCGCGTTTGCATTCCTGCAGAATCCAAAGGCCCATGATGTTCTTCAGCAGCCGGGTGGTATGGTTCACACCGCCCTCGTTCGTCACGTTCATGCGGAATGCCGTTTCCGAGAGGATGGGGGCCGGCAGCTCAACGCCCATGAGTGACCAGGTCCCGCTGGAAAGATACGCGAAATCCGTTCCCTGGGCCGGGACAGCCACAACGGCGGAAGCCGTGTCATGGCCGCCGACAGACAACACGGGAACAGGTCCGATGCCAAGTTCCGACTGGACCCCGGGGGTGAGGAAGCCGTTCCGCCTCAGGGGTTCGGTCACCGGAAGCAGCATGTGGGCGGGCACGCCGAGTGTTTTCAGCAAGTCAAATGCCCATACGCCCGTAACAGGGTTCAGCATCTGAGAGGTGGACGCGATGGTCCGTTCGCAAACCTTTTCACCGGTGAGGAAATACCCCATCAGATCCGGTGTGAAAAGCAGGGTTTCCGCCTGTTCCAGCAGTTCCGGCTGAGATTCGGCAAGCGCCACGAGATGGTAAAGCGTGTTGATCTCCATGAACTGGATTCCCGTTTGCGCGTAGATGGCCTCTTTTGTGACCAGGCCCACGGCTTTCGCCATTTTCCCCAATGTGCGCATATCCCGGTAGTGGACAGGGTTTCCCAGCAGGGCGCCCCTTTTGTCCAGAAGTCCGAAGTCGACGCCCCACGTATCGATGCCGATACCGGACAAATCCGCATGTCCGGCGCGCTGCGCGGCATACAGGCCCTGTTTGGTTTCATGCAGCAGGCGAAGTGTATCCCAGTGCAGTGTGTTCCCGACCTGGACCGGATCGTTGGAGAAGCGCCACAGCACTTCCGTTTCCAGGCTGTCGCCGTCGTATCGGCCGAGTACGGCGCGTCCGCTGCTGGCGCCAAAGTCATAAGCGAGCAGTTTCATGAGTACCTCCCAATCAGGTTGATTTTCTGAATTGCATACTCCCTGCAGCGATATCCATCCGCCGAAAATGTCATGGAAAACAAAGTCGGCATCCATAATACAGTGTACAACAGGTTCACACATTTGGCATGGGTATATTTCATGATTGCGCGTCGGTTTTCCACTGCTTTGCAGCCTTGTGTATCATTTTGAGGTTTTCTTTTCAATCCGGATCGGATATCCTTGATCCGTTGGGGGATCCGGAGCCGGATCATGCGCGAGTCCGACTGCATGACGCCGTTGAAACGGTTCCTTCACGGAGGGGAAGGAAAGTCATGGACAATTCGAACAGCCTCTGTATCCTATGGACGAATTCGGATCCGGTCACATCGGAGAAAATGGTGCTGATGTACGCCATCAACGCGAAGATAAACAATAGGTGGGATGACCTGACCCTT
>CAZFWQ010000175.1:3332-8026 GCA_964522755.1 uncultured Oscillospiraceae bacterium
CCTTATTGTCTGGGGGTCGACGCAAAGCCTTGTCGTTGAAAATGCGATGATTCAGGAAAAAATACGGCAAGCCATTCATGTGGGCGTCAAAGTGTCGGCGTGCATTGCCTGTGCCGACCAGCTGGGCCTTGCCGACAAGTTGAGGGAAATGGGCATCGAGGTCAGGGGATGGGGCCTCAGCCTGACCGAAGCCTTGAAGGATGGCGTGAAGGTTCTATCGATATGAGACGGTTTCAATAATTGTTTCAGTCCTTTGAAAGGCGGGCGAAGACCATGAAGGAAAAAATACTCCTTTCTGGAATCCTTGTTCAAAACACAGCGGCCTCGCTCAGGGAAAAATGCTTCGAGGTGATTTGCGCCGAAACGTGCGGGGAAGCCCTCCAAATCCTGACCGAAGTCATTCCGCAGGATGCGTCCATTGGCGTGGGCGGATCGCGGACGCTGGACCAGCTCGGATTCTTCGAAAGATTCAACACCGGCCTTTATCCGAACTTCATTGACCGGTATGAAAAAGGAATTACATCCGAGGCCAAGCGGGAACGGGAGATCCTTGCTCTCGGCGCCGATGTGTTCGTCGCCTCCTGCAACGCCATCAGCCGAACCGGCGAGCTCGTCCTGATTGACGGCGGTGGAAATCGTTGCGCCGGCATGACATTCGGTCCAAAGAAAAGGATTGTCGTCGCCGGAGTAAACAAAATCGTGCGGGACCTCCCGACAGCCATGGTCCGGGCGCAGGACACCGCCTCGGTGATGAACAACCTGCGGTTCGGAACGGGGAATCCATGCACAGTTACCGGCCGCTGCATGAACTGCGCCTCTACAACACGCATCTGCAACATCACAACCATCCTGCACCGGGCGACCCCGGCCGGATCCGTGCTGGTACTGCTGGTGAAGGAAGATTTGGGATTTTAGCCTGAAGGCATGAACTACCTAAAAAAATCAGCGGGTTGCTGCTGAAGGCATGAACTACCCAAAAAATTTAGCGGGTTGTGCCTGAAGGCATGGGTTACGAAATGATCCGACTTGAAATTGACATGATTTGAAGGTTTTTCCGTTTCGTAATTGGGTACATGATATGTTAACAAACTGTTGTAAAGGAGATGCAAAATGGATTTTTTAGCATTGGCCAAGATTAGGGAATCTGTCAGGAGCTATACGAACCGTGCCGTTGACAAGGAAATGCTCCTGAAAATCCTGGAAGCCGGCAGAGTGGCTCTCACCGGCGCCAACCGGCAGCCACAGCGATTTGTCGTCATTCAAGGCGATGAGGGAATGGCCAGACTGAACAAGGCCGCCAATACTTTTCACGCGCCCCTGGTCATCCTGGTATGCGCCGACCACAAGGCATCATGGAAACGCTCTTACGACAGGAAGGACATCGCCGAAATCGACGCGAGCATCGCGACAACCCACATGATGCTCCAGGCAACGGAACTGGGACTCGGTTCCGTTTGGATCTGCCATTTCGATCCTGCCGTGATCAAAACCGAATTCAAACTGCCGGACAACGTGGAACCCGTCAATATCCTGGCCATCGGGTACGCGGTGGGGCCGGCCAAACCCGCGGACCGGCACCTGGAAGAACGGTTGCCCCTGAAAAGCCTGGTATCTTACGGAACTTACGGGAATACGCAGGCAGACTGATTCTCAGCGGATGCGGCAATAGATCCGGCGCGCGGGCATGGGAAGCATTCCGGCTGTTTCCCTGTTTTCATGGCGATGCACATGCAAGGATGGTTCCAGGATGGATCCGCACCTCACGGGGAACGGGTTTCCGGGATGATGGTATTGAATTCCCCCGGGAACACCTGTAGAATCAATTCATCCGTATGCATCACCCCAAGGAGGTAGCCGCCATGTCATCCATGACCGGAAGAGAACGCACTGCCCGCATGCTTCAAAGAAAGCCGGCCGACCGCATTTGTCTCTATGAACATTTTTGGAGTGATACCCACAAGGAATGGGCAGGCAAGGGATTCATCAAGCCGGAAGAGGACCTGGGCATTCATTTTGGATATGACATGGCCACCAGCTGGGCCTTCAATTTGGTCGCGGACCTTGATTACGTGCCCGTGACCCTTGAGGAAACCGCCTCGACCATTCTGATAAAGGACGGCAACGGCGCCATCCTCAGGCGTCACAAGCTGCACGACTCCACCCCGGAGCACGTTGATTTCACCGTGAAGGAGCAAAAAGACTGGGAAGCCTTGAAACCGCTGATCACGGCAGACCGGAGACGCATCAACTTTGAAGGGTACAGGGAGGCGAAGGCAAAAGCTGCCGCGCACAACCAGTACTTCTTTTGGAGCGGCGTGAACGTCTTCGAGCTGATGCATCCCATCTGCGGTCATGAATACATGCTCATAGGCATGGCTTTGGAACCGGAATGGATTGTGGACATGGTGGACACCTTCAGCCGTGTAACCGTCGAATTGCAGGAAATCCTGTTCGCGGAAGAAGGCAAGCCGGACGGCGTCTGGTATTATGAGGACATGGGCTTCAAGCACAAGCCGTTTTTTTCTCCGAACATGTACAAGGAACTCATCCAGCCGGGCCACAAGCGCACCATCGATTATGCAAAAAGCCTCAAGCTGCCCGTTGTGATGCATTCCTGCGGTTACGTGGAACCGCTGCTGCCCGGCATGCTGGAAGCAGGCATCGACTGCCTGCAGGTCATTGAAATCAAGGCGGGCATGGACTTGCTGAAACTCTACCGGGAATACGGAGACGTTCTTTCCTTCATAGGCGGCATAGATGTAAGGGCGCTTTACAGCAATGATCGTGCGGTAATCGACAAGGAACTGGAATCGAAGATACCCATCGTCAAGGCTGGGTTCGGCTATACGCTGCACAGCGATCACTCCATACCGCGCACGGTAGACTATGATACGTACAGATACTTCATCGAACGGGGAATGGAATTGGGCAAAACTTGATGACGGTTGGAGAATGAAACAGGGCAAAACTTGGTAACGTCTGGAGAATGAAACAGGGCAAAACTTGATGACGGCAGTCCGGCATGACAGGTTGGCAGCACATGCTTCCGAATGGAATGGTGGAGGAAATCATGGAACGGAATACGATGGTCAATGCCATCACGGCCCAATTGGGTTCGCTTGGCATCCCCTGCCAGGTCGGCGCCGGTTCCGACATCTCCGTGAGGACTACTTTTTTGGACGCTGCCTGGGGAACGGGGAAAAAGCAGATCGATTACCAGGGCTCCGCACTTTTAAATGAACAGGAGCGCACCTTGTACTTCTGGGAACTCACGAAGGAGACAGGGTCGGGACTCTCGTTCACGGGGAACAGTGAATCTTCATTCCAGAGCGGCACCACCTTGTTCAGGAAAGTGAAAAGCGTCGGATATGGGCCTGATGGAAAAGCGTACGAATACAGTCTGGATTTGGGTGCCATAACAAAAACATTCAAGGAGACGGCAAAACAGTACGGATGGAAATTCAAGGTGGTTCTGAAGAAGGAAAAGGCCATGTATCCGCCTGGATACGGCGCCCAGCCTCCTCCGCAGCCGGGATATGTTGCCCAACCACCCCCGCAGCAAGGATACGGTGCCCAGGCAAGCCCGCAGCCAGGATACGGTGCCCAGGCAAGTCCGCAGCCGGGTTACGGCGTCCAGCCTCCTTTACAGCCGGGATACGGCGCCCAGGCAAGTCCGCAGCCGGGTTACGGCGTCCAGCCTCCTTTACAGCCGGGATACGGTGCCCAGGCAAACCCGCAGAAACCCTACGGCAACCCGCAAGGGGCATTTTATGCCAATGGCACCCCGGCACAGAATCCAAAAGGATATCCGGCACCGGGTCGTCCTTCCATGAATAAGGACTCCGGAAATCCACTCTTTTTCTTCCTGCCGTTTGGCATCCTGTTGGTGGTCACCCTTGTGTTTTTCGGATTTGGGGGCGTTTCCCCGGTAGGATGGATACTGGGACTGGCCCTGCTGGCAGCTCCCCTTCTACTCCGAAAGAAGCTGGCGGGAGCCGGTTTCTTTGGCATGGCCACCATCTGGGTTGTCATTGCGGTGCTTCTTTTCATCCTGTTTGGCGTTTTTTCCGCCGGTTCGTGACAACACAACCGTGAGGAATCCCCCAAAAAGGCAAACCCGTCGGCGCAGGCCATGATCAGGAGCCCGGAAGCGCTTGATTGCCCTACGGCTACATGCGGCAATATTTCGTGATTGCATCCATGAACACATAAATGTCGCTAAGATTTTCCTTGAGGATCCGGTAAACCATTTTCAGATCAATATCTCCATATTCATGGGCTATGATGTTCCGAAAACCGATCATGGCTTTTAGTCTCGGCAAATAATCCACCGTCAGGATTCCTTCCCGTACTAAAATATCGGGAATATCCATCAGAAAGACCATATCCCCCAGATTATCATCTGCGATGATGTGCGTGCCCACATCAATGACGTTCTGCAGCATAACAAAGAAATTGTGCAGCACAATGTCGATGGAATCCGGGTTGGCTAGAAATTCTTCTTGTGTTGCTCTCTGGTACTTCTCAATACGGCCCATGCAATGGATGATTTTTGAAATTTTCCGTTGGATGACGCCCTGATCAACCATGTGACAATTCCTTTCGAATTTTGAATTTATTAGCTTCAAAAATAATATCCATGGCATGGCGAAACGTGAAATACTCCCGGTATCCCTTCACTTTGAAAGCAATCC
>CAZFWQ010000176.1:0-8003 GCA_964522755.1 uncultured Oscillospiraceae bacterium
GAGTAATACTCGTGCATCTTGTTTCCCCTTTCAGAATATCCTGTAGTCGCTGTACTCATATGCAAGGTAGTAACTCACTGAGACTAGAATAAGTGAGATCAGTGATTTGAACAATCCCACCGCTGCACCCAGGGAATATTGCTGATTCTGCAGGCCCATGCGATAAACGAAAGTATCGATGATATCGCCGGTTTCCATCGTGGCATTCGTCATCAGCATGAATATCTGGTCGAACCCCGCGTTGAAGATGTTACCGAGTGCCAGCGTGGCAGTCAGGATGATGATGGGCTTCATCGCAGGCACGGTAACATGCCAGCACAGATGAATGCGATTCGCGCCATCCATCGTCGCCGCTTCGTAAAGCTCCGGATTCACGCTCGTGATGGCCGCCAGGAAGATAATGGTTCCGAAACCTGCGTTCTGCCAAAGGTCGGTAATCACGAGCATATATGGAAACAAGTTCTTGTCGCCAAGAAAAAGAACGGGCTCCACTCCAATTGGCTTTAGGAGGATCATGTTCACGAAACCATCCGGTGAAAGAAAATATCTAAGCACAGCGCCCAGAATGACCCAGGAAAGGAAATACGGAATATACAATACCGTTTGCACGGTTCGACGAAAGAAGCGGCTGGTCAGTTCATGAAGCAGTATTGCCAGCATGATGGGGAAAAGCTGATTGGCCAGCGCCTTCATGATGGAAATATAGAAGGTGTTCCAAATCAGCTGACCGGCACCACGCATTGTGAACATTCTTATAAAATTGTCAAGACCGACAAAACGACTTCCAAAAAACCCCAATACCGGTTCAAACTTCTGAAAGGCCATGACAAGTCCAAGGAGGGGTCCATAGGAAAAAATGAGTGTTACGGCAACTGCAGGAATCATCATCATGTGAAGCGGGATCTGCCTTATTCTCTGCAATGGACTTAAGCTTCCATTTTTTTCTTTTTTAATTCGAATCGCAGTCACTGACATCTCCTTCCCGGAAAGAAGGGCGGACCTGCCGACAAGAAGGTCCGCCCTACCAGCATGCTACTTGTAATTGGCATACCAGGCGTTGATATCATCCGTGATCTTCTGGCCACCTTGTTTATACCATTCACTGACAAATTCATCATACTTGTCGACCGGATATTCGCCGTTGATGATCTTGAGTGCATAATCCGCGTACAGTTTTTCAAGCACCGCGGAGTTGTCCAGCAAAGACTGCGGCGGATTGCCATAAAAAGCATTCAGCTGATAAAGGTCCTTTTCCTGATAATACTCCATTTTGGCGCAGGAACTGTTGGGTCCGTAGGAGAGCCAGATGCCCCAGCGCGAAAGGTCGGCCTTGTCGCGGTAATCAACCATCCAATTGTAAATCAGGGTATCTTCACCGTTGAGTCCGCTGGTATCCTTCGTATCCAGTGCCTTGACCGTCTTCTGATAGAGGCTGAGATTCTTTCCGGGATATTCGAAATACACGGGCATGAGGAGCCATGGGTTGTTGCCGGCGGCATCATATCCGTATTTCGCAAAGGTTTCCGGCGTGCTCTTCCACATCTTCTCATTGCAAAGATTCGCCATCTTTATCATGGCTTCCGGATGCTTGAAGCTGGCATTCACAACATTCATGCGCATCATCATGATGGTGTGCGACTGCGCCTTCGCAGGGCTGCCATCGGCAGAGAGCACCGAGTAGGACCGCCATTCGCAGTTCGGATCCGCTTTCTTCATGTCGCCAAGCGGCCACCAGCCATCCCACAGGTTTCCGAATATCACACCGACCTTGTTGTCTGTTATCAGTGGCAAAACATTTTCATCCCACTTCAGGGATGCGAAGTTCTTGTCGATGATCTTTTTCCCGACCAGGTTTGCCAATGAACCGAGTGCATTTTTCATTGGTTCAGCCTGGGCCGTACCAAATACAAGCTTGCCGTCGGAACCCTTGACCCAGATGCCCGAGTAGGCATGGTAGCAGTTCAGGAATGTCGTCAGAGAAGCGCTGTAGGCAGAGACTGCATTGGTGTCCAGAGCAATGCCCACAGTATCGGCCTGGCCATTGCCATCCGGATCCTTGCCAACGAAGGCTTCTGCGATTGCCAGGACATCCTGCAGGGTTTTAGGCTCTTTCAAGCCGAGTTTCTGCATCCAGTCATAACGAAGCCAGATGTTCTTGGTATCATCGGTATTGTTCAGGAAATAAGGCAATGCATACATCTTGCCGTCCCGTGAACAGATTTTCAGTGCCGCATCCGAGCCCGGACGGGTCAGCACGTCTTTCATGAACGGACCGCCATAATCATTATACGCCGTCGTGATATCTGCCAGTTTCCCAGCATTTACCAATGATTCAAACTGCAGCTGATTGACATAGTATATGTCCGGCAGATCTCCCGAGGAAATGGCGAGATTGAGTTTTTCCGAACCTTGTTCACCGTTGCCTGTCCAGACAAACTCAAGTTCAATACCCAGCTCGTCCTTGTAAGCTCGGGTCCAGACATTGTTTTCAGGAGAATCGCCGTTCTCGAACTTGATGGTAGGATCGATGGAGTTGAGCATGGTCTTGATTTTTATGGGAGGATCGTATTTGCCAAGAGGCAATGCCACAACGGGTGCAGCCGTGGTGACGGCTGCTGCGGTCGTGGTGGCGGCCGGCGCCGTGGAGGTACAACCCGCAATGAGGGACAACGCCATAAACAGAGTACATACCTTGAGGATAGTCTTCTTCATGTTCATTGATCTTCCTCCTTCTTGCTACGTCCCGCAATTAAGAAATATTCCTGTAGAAAGCAGTGATACAAAGGGTTTTCAGACTCTGGAAAGGGTTGTCCGGCGAACTGGTCAGAGTACATTCAAAAGTAACACAAAAACCTCCTTGCCATCAGAATGGAATCGAAGCAGCAGTCTGTTCATCATATCTTTACAATACGCAAAATCTGATTTACACTTCCCATGCTGTCAATGATATGCCTGGGCAATGCCGAGTCTGTAATGATGCATGAAACCTCGCTCAAGAGGCCAACCACCGACCCTCCGCCAAGTCTGAATTTGGTGCTGTCCGCCAATACCACGCTCTTTTCAGCAACACCGATGCAGTACCGATAGGTGTTCAGCGCTTCCGGATCATCCGTCATGATTCCACGGACCGGGTGTATGCTCGTAGCCCCTAAAAAAAGAATGTCAGCCTGCAGCTTCTCTAGCCCCGATATCAGGAGAGACCCTCTGACCTCCAGTTCGGGCGCGTTTACCACTCCACCAAGCATGATGAGCTTCATCCGATCCTCACACATCAAATCCATGACAACCGGGAATGACGTAGTGATGACGGTTATCTGACGACCTTTCAAGTATGGGCACATGGCATGTACGGTCGTTCCTCCCAACAGGATGATCGTCATCCCATCTTTTACCATTGATGCCGCTTCCCTGGCAATGAGCGACTTTTCACGGAGTTCCTTGATATTGCGGCCGCTGATGTCAACCGGTTCATCACTTTTGATCGCAACTCCCCCATGGTAACGTACAACGAGGTTCTCTTCCTCCATACTTGTCAAGATGCGTCGCACCGTGCTGGCACTTAAAAAGAAGACAGAAGTCAACTCCACAACCGATGCGGTTTTTTTCATTCGAATGTACTCAAGCACATCGCGATATTTGGCAGAAACCTTGTTTCCCATTATGCAGCCCTTCTGGCATCGCAGACGATTGTTTCCCGAAAAATCTCTATACGGCTTTCTCCTGAAAACTTGGTCAGAGAGGTGAATGAGAATCTGCAATCCGGTACAGATAAAATGAGTTACATAACATTCATGCATGCTGGCCCAAGTTGACCAATCCATGCTGTATTGAAAACCAAGAACCAACTTTGTAACTTCCAATTCAAGAACCACTATATCAGATAAAAATCATATTACAACTCTTATTATCAATATCGGTCATTGTTGATTGTATTTGACTGTTTTCCTTGGAATTTTCGATTTGATGTGCAAAGGCTCCCCAAATTATCAAGATTTAGGCAAGAATGCCAAGACAAGATGATTCCCCCCGGGGTGCTGCTGATTTGCTCATGGATATCCTTAATCGGATGCTCTATAATCATTGTAAGTTCGGCCGATACCGTATCGAAATATACAATAGTCTGTCCCGGCCCAACTGCATGATGATATATTGGTTGCCGCATTGGAGTGAAAGGGTAAATGTGCAAAATGATTAGAAAATATGACGTCCTGACAGTTTTGGATGCCTGCGTCGATCTGATCATAACGGGAAGGGATATCGTGCCTGCGTTTGGACAGGTTGAAAAACTGGTGGATGATTATCTGCTGGAAATGGGAGGTTCGAGTTGTATTTTTGCATGTCAGACTGCAAAACTTGGTTTGATGACGGCAGGCGTGGGTTGCGTAGGTTCAGATGCGTTCGGAAAACTGATACTGGACCGATTGCGGTCTTCAGGCGTGTTACTGGAAGCCGTGTCTGTAGACAATGATCAAAAAACCGGATTGGGCATTGCCCTTTGTAAATCTGAAGATCGGGCCATCCTCACGTATTCAGGCACCATCGACGCTCCGGGAATGGAAAAGCGTCTGGAAATGATGATACCTTCGGCACGCCATCTGCATGTGGGCAGCTATTATCTGACGGATAAAGTCCGGCCGCATTACCCGGCATTGATTCATCAGGCAAAGAAGAATGGTTTGACCGTCAGTCTTGACACCAATTGGGACCCTTCGGGTCATTGGGATGGAGGATTGCGTGAGATTCTGCCGATGGTGGATCTGTTCCTGCCCAACGAGCAGGAAGCCATGGCCATTGCCGGAACCGGAGACCTGGCAGAAGCTGTAAGCAGACTGCTGACAATGGTACCCGTCATTGGAATGAAGCGTGGCAAAAAAGGAGCGTCAATTTATAAGGCTGATACATCGTGGAATGCATCAGCCATCGAAATTGACGTTATCGATGCAGTTGGGGCGGGTGACTCATTTGATGCAGGCGTTGTATTTGGCCTGTTATCTTGTTTGCCGCTTGAAACCTGTTTGAAGATTGGTTGCCTGTGCGGAGGCATGAGCACGCGAAAAGCGGGGGGGATTGCAGGTCAGATTGACTTGATCGAACTTGAGAAATGGCAGCGTTGAGGCCTCTGACAGGCATGCGAATGAGACGTGACATGTTGATTCATGTTATTTGCACGACGCATTTTCAGGATAGTACCGGTGTATGAAACATCGCGAATCCCAGAAAGCTAAGTCATTCCAAACATCTCTTCTTTCAGATCCAGATAGTAAAGGTAATTCCCCGGTGATACATTTGGCGGGCAGAGATGGTCACAGAAAGGGATAAAACCGCCTCTCGCCACCAGGGGGACAAGTGTTTCCATATAAGCTTTGATGGCTTCGCGTCCGTCTCCGAGCTGCAGTTTGTCAAATCCGCCCATGATCCGCAGCTCTTTCCCAAATTTGTCGAAGAGTTCGCTGGGGTGTGCGCAGCCATTGACTTCAAACGGGAACATGCAGTTGACGCCGCCTTCCAAAAAATATGGAAGGATCGGCCGCACATCGCCATCGCACTCCATGCTCCATGTATCGATCCCCGCATTGGCAAGCAGTTTGCTGATTCGCGTGTACCGGGGCATGATGACATCCCGGAAGAATGGAACCGTAACGATGGGTCCGTTTTTAAAGCAGATGTCCTCCCAACCGTGACCATAGTCAAAGTCAAAATGAGGCAGGAGCTGGGCCAGCGAATCTTCCACCAGGACACAGCTGGTTTCCACCATGTCTTCCACCATCTCGGGATAATCATAGCACGCGTAGGCAAGACCTTCAAAGGTAAGCATGTCACGGATTCTCCCAATCATGGAGCCGCACCAGACGCAAAGCGGATAATCCCGATTGCTGGGATGACGTTCCTTCAATTTCCCGATATTGTATATCCGGGCAGGATCATCCCTGCGGAAACGTTCTTTCTTGCAAATCATCCAGTCGTCAGGAGTGACGATTGTCGGCTTGATGTAATGCGGAATGGTGTCATGGCCATCTTTCGGGACTTCGATCAGAATTCCGTCTTCATTTATCAGCAACCTGGTCGTTGCGGTTTCCGAAACGGCTGTGCTGGCAAACTTGGGATTCATCCACATATTACCGACGTAGATTCCTTCAATCCGGTCAAAACCGAAAAACATATTGGCGTCCCGTTCGTTTGTTATTCCATTGTCCTTGAAGATATCCCATTTGGAATAATTCTCCTCCCAGTAGCCAAACTCCATATTGAAGCAACGATCCACCGGTTTGTAGTGCATTTGGTTGTTGAACCGCTCGCGATCGGTCATTTCACTTTTCCATTTGGCCCGGATAGGTTTTATCGCAGACATAGAGGCACCTCCATGATGAATATTGGGCACTGTGAGTTTCATGCTGACTCTCTTCATCCACGATGACTGCATTTCAGGAGTATTGGCTGGCAAATATCATGAATACGCTCGATGTCCACGTGTAGGCCGTATCGAAGTGACCTGCCCCGGTCATCGCATCGAAATTCTCATAGAAGCCATTTTCCACACAAATCCTGCAGAATGCGTCGACGATGGTTTTCAACAGCGCGTTCTCGCCGATGTCAGCCAATCCGGTCACGACAAGCATCGTTGCAGGCGCCCAGACGGGCCCACGCCAATAGCCGCATTCCTTGTACTTGCTGCTGCCCGGTTTCTCCGTGGCCAAACCAGACGGTGCCAGGTGTTCCCGAAGCTGCACAACCAGAGCCGTTCTGATTTCTTCAGGAAGGCGGCGTCCCAACACCATGGGCATGCAGGTAATCAGGCTTTCGCAGGTCACGATTTTTCCTGAAGGTCGCAGCATCCCGACAAATCTGTCCTTTTTCCAGAGCGTTTCAATCAGGGCGGCAAGCATTTCATCCCTTCGACTTCCCCACTCCGCGGCCTCCCCGCTCTTGTTCAGGGCGGTGGCGATATCAGCGAGAACCTCAAGCTGCAGCACGAGAAATGCCCCCTGATCAGGCGAAACCAATGGAACGCCCTCGTCGAAGAGGGTGGAATTGTCCCAGCCGCTGTCGAATCCGTGAATGTAATACGGCAGCACATCCCCGGGCCATGTCCGGTAATCGCGCAGCCAGTTGCTCCATCCGGAAAGAAAGGCATATGCTTCGGCCAGTCGTTCCGGCGTCATCATGGCAGGATTTTCGTCCCACATTCTGCGCAAGGCCCATCCCTGCACGGGTGGATTTGAAAACATATAACTCTTGCTGCTGTCGTTCATCATTTGGGGGGGCTTACCATACCGATCCTGCTTGTCCGCCATCACCATCATCTGATCCCACGCAAGATCCGGATCGTGGCTGCAATGTGCCATCGCATTGAATGCGTGATCCCATCCGAATACTTGCATCATGCATACCTTGGACATGAACATGGTTCTGCGGACCAGATTCCCATTCGGATTCAAGACTGCGGACCAGTTCACATACCCGGCGAGATCACGCGTGGCTTCATACCGGGGCTCTACCTTGGGCAGCAACTTCGACCACTCCGCAAATTCACGGGCGACTTCCTCGCAGCAGGTGTCGAAATCCGGGCGTTCGTTCCGGATCCATGCCGTTGTGAACTCATCAATCGCTGCTTCAAAGGTATCATCCCTATCCGGGGAGAGTATGGCCACAATATATTCCGAGGCCATGCTGAACCCTTTTCCCTGTATCCATGGCGCATCGAACTTCAGGTCGCCCCTCAGCCTGTCAAGTGCGAGCTGTATGCCATCGCCTGACATATTGAATCCCCAGGCGCCGCCGGGAAGTTCGTAAGCGAATCTCCAGCGCGCGACGGGCATTTCGAGTCGGAGCGACACACCATGACCCTTCACCCGCACCGTACCATTGCCTGAGATCACAAATGCGATCTCTCCGCCTCCGGATGGTTTCAAGGTGAGTCGGCTTGGGGTGGCAACTGTCTCGAACGACAACACTTCACCTTCACGCACCGGATCAATCCTGAAGGCCCGTGCGCTGTTTCCATG
>CAZFWQ010000177.1:0-7951 GCA_964522755.1 uncultured Oscillospiraceae bacterium
CGAAGGCGATTTCCTGAAGTCGGGCGCCGGTCCGTTCCAGCACCGCGTCCATCGTTTCTTTGCAGGGCTTGCCGAGAAAGCGCGGCTTCCGTCCCGTGGATGCTTCAATCAGTGCGCAGATTGCGCCGCAGTCCGGAACAAACCCGCCTTCGACAGGGCAGTTCCAGTCCATATGCGTCGCCAGGAATTCCGACCCGTCGCGGATATGCCAGCAAGCCTGTGACAATGCATCATATTCGAGCGAGGTGTCAAAACCCGTCATCACGATGTCTGCGATAGGGTCTCCATTTTTGGGGTTCCATCCCGGAACAGCTTCCACCAGGCGGATGCCCGCTGCGAGGAATTGTGACCGCAGCGCATCCGTCCCAAGCAGGAACACGGTTTTACCTGCGCGTTCCCGCAGCAGGAAAGAGATGGCCACATCTCCCGATGTCATCATTTCTTCCGGTTTGATGTCGAACCCCATCCGTGCAAGCTTTTCACGGTATCCATCAGGTGATTTCGATGAATTGTTGGTGAAAAACATGAAGCTGCGACTGGTTTCACGCAGTGTTTCGAGGAACCCGGCCGATGTATCCAGCAGACGGTCGCCAAGGTAAAATGTTCCGTCCATGTCGAGTATGAAACACCTGATGCTTTTCAGATCGGCAGGTACCGGCAAGACTTCTGCAGCCTGCATTGCGGCAGGTGCAGGCACTTTGGCGGAAGCGGGTGCCACAGGGGATTCTGATTTGTTTGCGGGTGAAGCCGGTACCTTCCCGGGCACCACTTGGATGGAAACCGCCATACCCTTCGATACCCCGGCCAGCCATCCAGCTTTGATGGGAATTGATTCCATTTCTCCGGGTGCGACACGCGGCTTCTTGACGGACAACAGGAGCTTGTCCCCGGCGCGTACTTCCAGCACCACGTTGCGTGCCGGTTCGGCGACTCGGAACAAGAGGCGGCTTTCCGGCTGGACGCCGTCCTGACGGAGCGTCCGCGGCAAAACATATCTTACTCCCTTGCCGGCCATCACGGGAATTTCATAGTTGGAGCCGGAACCTGAACTTGAGCTGGAGCCGGAAGCTGAGCTTGAGCTGGAGCCGGAATCCGGGTTGGAATCCGAGCAGGAACCTGATCCCGCCTGTGCCTCGCCGGCTGCCCCATCAGCCGAATCCGGTGCCTGGGCAACTCCCCCTGCCTTCAGCCACACGGCGGCGGATCGACCGGCCAGGCGTCCCTCTTCGGAAACATGATCCACCAGATCGTGCACATGCAATACATTTCCGCAGGCAAACACGCCGGGCACACCGGTCTGCATGTCCATCGACACAACCGGCCCGCCCGTGACAGGATCAATTCTTACCCCGGCCGCGCGTGAAAGCTCATTTTCCGGAATGAGGCCCACGGAAAGCAGGAGCGTATCGCAGGCAAGATCAAACTCAGACCCTGGAATGGGAACCCGTTTTTCATCCACCTGCGCAACCGTCACACCTGTCAGGCGTTCTTTCCCATGCAGGGCCACCACAGTATGCGACAACTTCAACGGAATGCCGAAGTCGTCCAGGCACTGGGCGATATTTCTCGCAAGTCCGCCTGCATATGGCAAAACTTCACACACCATCAGAACCTCCGCGCCCTCGAGCGTGAGGCGCCTGGCCATGATGAGCCCGATGTCTCCGGAACCGAGAATGACGACCCGCCTTCCCGGCAGGAATCCTTCCTTGTTGATGAACCTTTGCGCGCTGCCGGCCGTCATGATCCCTGCCGGACGCCCTCCGGGGATTGACAAGGCTCCGGCCGCGCGCTCACGGCACCCCATCGCCAAAACCACGGCATCCGCACGTATCGTGAAATATCCGTTGCGGCCGCTTACCGCCGTAATGAGCCGGTCCTGGGACAGATCGAGAACGGTGGTGTCCGTATAAACGGCAATGTTTTCCGCCTGAGCCTCCCTGATGAAACGCTGGGCGTATTCCGGACCGGTCAGCTCCTCCCCGAACAGGTGGACCCCGAATCCGGGATGGATGCACTGCCCCAGGATCCCGCCGGGTTCCTTTTCCCGTTCAAGTATGATGACATCGGAAATACCCGACTTCTTTGCCTCAATGGCTGCCGCGAGACCGGCAGGCCCCCCTCCGATCACAACCAGCGAAATATTGGAGGAAATACCGGATGAAATGCCTGAAGAAATGCCGGCGGGGATTCCCGCATGGATATCGGCGGGAATGCCGGAGGGAACATCGGAATGAATGACGGAGGGAAATATGGATGCAGCCTCGACATTCGTGTTGCCTGACGCACTCGCCGACCCACTGGCACGTTCATCTGCTTTTGCCGAATCAGTGTTCGCCGCATGTACCGCTTCTGCTGCTTCGGGGCGCCGTACCGGGCAAATCTCCGGCTTGGAAGGACCGGCAAGGATGTTTGACCCGACTCCGCGTTTTGTAACGGCATCAGGAGATATGCCCAGTTCCCGCGCCAGAAGATCCACCACGCGCGGCGTGCAAAAACCTCCCTGGCACCGGCCCATGCCCGCCCGGGTGCGGCGCTTCACGCCATCAAGCGTGGTGGCGCCTGCCGGACGCCTGACAGCGTCGATGATCTCGGCCTCCGTCACCGTCTCACACCGGCAGACAATCCGGCCGAATGCCGGATTCAGTGCAACCGCCCCAGCCCGTTCACCGGCATTCATGGCTGAAAAACGTGCAACCGGCCTTCTGTATGGATTCCAGTTTTCCTTGCCATCCAATGCCAGTCCGCAGGCTGCGAGTATTTTCACAACTTCTTCGCCAATCGCTGGCGCGGAAGAGAGCCCCGGCGATTCGATGCCGGCCACGTGAATGAATCCTTCAACTGTTTTTGACGGTTCGATGATGAAATCACCGCCGTCCGCCGCGGCGCGAAGCCCTGCGAACGAGCGGATGACTGCGCGGGTATCCACGCCGGGAACTGAACGCAGCGCTCCTTCCGTCACAGCGCGCAGACCCTGGAACGAGGTCTCCGTGTCCGATTTGTCCGGCACATCCAGCGCATTCGGCCCCAGAAGCAGGTTTCCGTCTGCCGTCGGGGCAACGAGGATGCCCTTGCCCATCGGTCCCGGAGCCTGGAACACGACCGCATGCACGGTTTTGCCCAGCAGGCGGTCAAGCAGCAGGTATTCACCCTTTCGCGGATGGATGCGGAAATAGCCGTCCCCCACCATGGCCGCGACATCATCCGCATAAAGTCCTGCCGCGTTGACGACGTATCGTGCAGTCAGTGTTTCGGAATCGGACATCAGCAGGAACCTGGGACGGGCGGCATCGAATCCGGCTTCTTCCCGGGTTGCCCCGGCGCTGGCGGATGACGCTGCAACCGTGCCGTCATCCTCGTTTTCCCGCAACCGCCGTATCCGCCTTACCGGCCAAGCCCGTCTCAGTTCCACGCCGTTTTCCACTGCGTTTTCCACCGCGCCGACCGTGAGTTGGTATGGACATACGATACCTGCGCTGGGAGCATGAAGTCCGCCGACAACAGCGGAGGAGACGGCCGGCTCCATTTCGCGAACCCTGTCGCCAGACAGGATCCGCAAATCCTGAACTCCGTTCTCAATTCCCTGATCCAGCAGGTGGCGGATCTTCGCCATGTCATCGTCATCGAATGCCAAAACGAGGGATCCCGTCCGGGTGAATGGCGCATCAAGTTCTTTCGCAACCTGTTCCATCCGGCACGTGCCCTCGATATTCAGACGGGCCTTCTTCGAACCCGGCACCGCATCATATCCCGCATGGACGATCCCGCTGTTGGCACTGCTGGTCTCTGTTGCCACGTCGGATTCCTTGTCCAGGAGCACCACGTCCAGCCGGTACTTTGACAACTCCCGCGCAATCATTGCCCCGATGACGCCAGCCCCGACAATTGCCACATCATATTGGCCCGACTGCCGGATGGTCTGCCGGATGATGACATGCTCCGCGTTGGCCGGCCTGGCGGCTTGATTGTCTTCATGCATCCGAATGCCCCTTTCGAAGCCTTTCCAAGGCTCCCTCCACGCACAAAAAAAGCCACAACTCAAATGAAAGCAAGGCTTCCATCCGACTGTGACTCCGATACTCCGCACGGTCTGAAGATTCCCCAATGCATCGCAAGGAAGCAAAGGGGCCCATATGCCGTTATTCTATCATGACAAGATCAAACTGGCAATCGCACGTTATACGGCCTGTTCCATCCTGGATATGATTTCATTCTGGACATTGGCGTTCAGCGTGGTGAAATAGGCGCTGTAACCCGCAACCCGAATCACCAGATCGGCGTGCATTTCAGGATTCTTCATAGCATCATGAAGCGTTCCCGCGTCGACAATATTGACCTGAAGCTCCTGGCCGCCCAGTTTCATGAACGTCGTGGTCAGGTTGCGCAGCCGTTCCACCCCGTTCCCGGCACGGATGCCTGTGGCGGAAAACTTGATGTTGCAGGTGTTTCCCGCCGTCCAGTGGTTTATGTTGTCAAGGCGCGCCACGGATTGCAGCAGGGCGGTGGGGCCGTTTCTGGCGGCGCCCTGGCAGGCGCCGACGCCGTCGACGAGGGGAGCGCCTTTGTGGCGTCCGTCGGGTGTCGCGGCAGTCCATGTGCCTGTGCCGACATGGGTCGTCACCGGCCAAACTCCGGAAGTGTAGCGTCCATTCCGCGAATCGACCTGTTTCCAGAAAAAGTCGGCATGAACAGCCGTGATTCGGTTGATGAAAGTGTCGACCTCCGTCAGGTCATTTCCAAACCGAGGGGTTTTGTTTGCAAACAGCAGCCTGATCTCCTCATGCCCCGCATAATCATCCAAAAGCACCTGCCGCAGTTCTTTCCACGTCAGCCGCTTCTCTTCGCACACCCATTTCCTTATGGCCATCATTCCGTCACATACGTTGGCAGGTCCAAAAACACCCACGCCTGACAGATTGTAGCGGGTTCCACCGAATACCATGTCGCGTTTCCTGACGATGCAGTCATCCAGCAGGGATGACATCAACGGGCAATGCCCGTATTGCTTCTGCATTTCCCCTGATATGTGCGTGGCCAGGATATTCAAGCCGCACAGGTACTCGATCTGCTCCTTGTAGGCCGTCCATAGGTCTTCAAATGATTTGAACGAGGCCGGATCCCCAGTCGGCTGTCCGATCCGGATGCCCGTCATCATGGAACAGCCGTCATTCAAGGCAAGTTCAAGCGCCTTCGCGCAATTGATGTGCCCACCCGCAGTCATCCCCTGCTGTTTCCCCGGGACACTTGCCTCGACACAGCCCACCAGGGCATATCCCACGGCATCCGCGTGTTCGACTCCGTGCGTGGTGAGTGCCCGAATGATGATTTCGTCGTTGAACAGCGCCGGCAGTCCCATCCCTTCAGCCAGGGTCCGGTGAACCTGTTCCCAAAAATCCGGATCGATGTTCGCATGCCATCTCACGGACAGGGCGGGTTGGTTGAAGCGCAGCGCAACGGCAGCTTCGAGGCACATCCTTGAAAGGGCGTTGCTTTGGTCCCTTCCATCCAGGTCCTGCCCGCCCAGCGTCAGGTTCTGGAAAACCGTGTCCCTGACGCCGCCATGCACGTTCTCCATGAACTTGACCCACAGGTTCAGCAGCAGTTCCCATGCCTGTCCTTCGGACAGGACGCCTGCATCCAGATCTCCCTGATAAAAGGGAAACAAATATTGATCCAGCCTCCCGGCCGAAATGGACCATCCGTATTGCTCGATGTGCATGGCCATGTGAACGAACCAAAAAGACTGCATGGCTTCGGTCAGATTTCTTGCCGGTTCCGCGGGAACCCTCCTGCACGTATCGGCGATTCGCAGCAATTCCTTCCTGCGTTCGGGATTCGGTTCGCAATCCGCCTGCTGCGCAGCCAGGTCGGCGTATCTTCCAGCCCATTCAATCAGCCCGAGTGAAGAAATGACGACTGATTCCAAAAAAGAACGGCCTTCCGCATCATCCTTCTGTCCGTCACCGGCCCGGCCTTCTTCATCATCCTTCCGTTCACTGCCTGCCCGCATCTCTGCCAGCAGTCCCTCCGCCTGCGCAATGATGGAACGGAAGCCGACCTTTATCGCCTTTTCATAATCTGCGACAACATGCCCGTACCCGCTGTCACTCCCTGTTACAAACCCGCTTGCCATCTCACTCTCGGCAAGGTTCAGCCTTTCCGGGTACGACCTCCTGACCCTTTCGCCGATGGTCCTGCCGCACCAGTATGCACGAACTTCCGGTGGCGTTTCCTCATGGTCCAGATCGGTCAGATTATATTCGGGATACACGGATCTGCCCGCCAGCGTCGATGCGCGTTGTCCGACCAGGAACTCGCCTTCCCGGATGAAAATGGGGATTTGGTTGAAGATGTCCCGCAGTGCCTTGGCGCGCCTGATGGCCTGATGCTCCCCTTCGCTTTCCTTGTATGACCGGGTTGCGATGGATGCGCGCTCATAGCAGACACTGGTCCCGGCATCCATTAATTCTTTCTTCAATTTTTCAATTCGCTGTGGAATCACACGCACCGGGTAATCTTTCATATTGACACCCCCTGCATTCCAATCAGATCCAAAACCAGGCAATCCTTTTCAAAAACCGGGCAACCCTTTTCAAAAACCAGGCAATCCTTTTCAAAAACCAGGCAATCGTTTTCAAAAAACGGGCAATCCTTCCCCGTCGAACACCGGAATCCGTTCCATTCCCGCCGCCGACAATTCCTGCACGTAACCGTCTTCAAGTCCCAACCGGTACAATGCTTCCGTCACGCGATCGTATTCACGCCGCGTCAGCTTCCGGGCGGGCGCCCCCGGCGCGTCCGGCATCGGCGTGTACTGCCCCATCAGGCTGACAAGCACCGAAGAACCGCATTCGGAGGCGATCCACTCTAGAATGCGGATTGAATCCCGCGTGTGTCCCGGCAGGACAAGATGGCGAATCATCACCCCGCTGCACAGCATTCCCTGGCTGTCAAATGCAGGGTCCCCGGCAATTCGCAGCATTGCCTGAATCGCGGCGGACGCGTGTTCAAAGTAATCCGGCGCGCCGGCCATTTCGCCGGAAAGCACGGGATCATGAAATTTGAGATCCGGCAGCCATACGGACACCTGATCCGACACGGAATGAATCGTCTCCACGGCATCATAACCGCCGCTGTTCCAGACAACCGGCAGCCACAGGCGCCCGGCGCACAAACGGAGGGCCTCCGAGATGCCCGCAGCCTGATGCGTCGGATTCACCAGGTTGATATTGTGAACGCCCTTTTCCTGGAGGTTCAGAAAGATGTCCGCCAACTGAGGGATTTCCACTGCCCATCCGACGCCCCCGCGTGATATGTCTCGATTCTGGCAAAAGACGCATTTCAGGCTGCAGCCTGAAAAGAAAACGGTTCCCGAACCGCGTGTCCCGCTGATGCAGGGTTCTTCCCACATGTGGACGCAAGCTTTCGCCAGTACAAGGCTTGAACCGACGCCGCAAAAACCCCGCGTCCTTGTCCTGTCGGCAAGGCATCGCCGGGGACAGGCGCTGCAGTTCCGCACGCGCAAGGGTTCGCTCATTGTCATGTCCGGTCTTCGGACACCACGACTTCAGCAGCATCCAAATCCGTCCACTCTTCGAACCTGGCATCCTCGCTCATGGCGTAATGAAGTCGGAGAAGCGCGCCAACAACAAGAATCAGGTTGATGAGCTCATTGAGCAGCAGCGCGTTGAATCGGCCGGATTCCGGGGAAGAGACCATGCAGAATGGCCGGATGAACAAGAACAGGGCAGTTACTTTGAACCAGTACCTGCGGACAAGATTTTGCCGATGCTCCGGTTCCACTTCATGCAATTGCCGGGATGCCCTTCCCATATAAAGGCGGACACAGATTTCAATAAGAAGAAATATCCAAAATAACCCTTTAATCCCAAATACGGGTTGAACCTTGGATATGTCCAGCACGGATGTGAACTGGTCAAGAAACCCCTGCAGC
>CAZFWQ010000178.1:0-7928 GCA_964522755.1 uncultured Oscillospiraceae bacterium
CAAAGGTGAAATCTTCAGAAGGGGCTGCCGACACGGCATCTTCGGCAATTGGAAAACTGATCAGCTTGCTGGCCGCCGAACCGGGATCCTTGTACCGGATTTTAATTGTCATCCACTCGGTCGTCCCCGTCACAGTTGTCTTGTCCTGATATTTCAGTTCGTCGACGCCGGGAATCACCTCATCCGATGTTGCCGGGATGATTTCGTACAGGGCTGTCACACTGTGTCCGGCACCGATGTCACCGGCGTCCTTCCGGTCATTGTTGAAATCTTCCGCCGCCAGCATCCTGTTTTCATATCCAATCAACCGGTACCCCCTTACCATGCTCGGATTGAACTCCACCTGGAACTTCACGTCGCCGGCAATCGTGAAAAGGGTGCCGCCCATTTCATTCACCAGCACTTTTTGCGCCTCTTTGACTGAATCGATGTATGCGTAGTTCCCATTGCCATTGTCCGCCAGCTTCTCCATCTTGTTGTCCTTCACATTCCCGGTACCGAATCCGAGAACCGACACGGAAATGCCTTTCGCGCGCTGCTGTTCGATAAGGCGGACCAGTTCCCCGTCGCTTGAGACGCCGACATTGAAATCGCCGTCGGTAGCCAGGATCACGCGGTTGTTGCCTCCACTGAGGAAGTTGCCGGATGCCAGTTCATATGCGGTGACGAGTCCCTGCGCACCGGCCGTGCTGCCGCCGGCAGACAAATCATTGATTGCGGCCTGGATTTCCGCTTTGTTTTCTCCCGTGGCGCCATTGAGCACGATCCTTTCCGACCCGGCATAGGTGACAATGGAAATCCGGTCGGTATCCTTCAATTGTTCAACCAGCAGTTGAAACGCACTTTTCACGAGGGGCAGCTTCAATGGATCATCCATCGATCCAGATACATCCAGAAGGAACACCAGGTTGGAATCCGGCAGCGCTGACTTGTCGATGCGTTTTCCCTGGATTCCTACACGCATGAGCATGTGTTTCGTGTTCCATGGACAGGCGGCCAGTTCCGGATGGACGGCAAAAGGAATGTCGCCGGTCGGTTCGGCGTATCCGTAAGGAAAGTAGTTGACCATTTCCTCAATGCGCACGGCATCGGCGGGAATGGCCATCCCCATGTTGATGAACCGCCTGATGTTGCTCCAGGAAGCGGTATCCACATCGGCAGAAAAAGTGGAGAGCGGTTCAGGGACTGGGGAGACGAAATTCCGCTCAATGATGGCGTCATAATCCTCGGTGTTCATTTCACCGTCCGCGTCGGGTTGCGGAGCAGGCATGATTGCGGGCTCCCCGCTGACTGAATTGACGCCGGATGCCATTTTTGCAGTTCCCATGAGTTCTGGCGACAGGCCGGCAGCGGAATCCCGTACTTCAGCAACGCCGGCAGTTTGCGCGGCAACCTCTGTTGAACCGGTTGGACTGCCATTTGCCGTGATGTTCGCCGTGCCGGCTGCCGTGAAGTTGGTGGTGGCGGCCGGAACAGATGCCCGGTCTCGCATCGCAATGGTCGGCATCATGGCGCATGAGGATAGGACAAGGATGACGGCGAGGACCAGGCACAGGACAGTGGAGCGTTTTTCCTTTTTCATGATAATTTCCTCCTCTGGTGATTGAATGTCTGGTTCCGCCGTTATCAGGATTACATCCATCATGATTTTGCGAAGCCCCGGATGCCGATGCGGCGGTTTCAGGGAATGCAGGTTTTTTTGTTTCTGAACAATACGACGAGTCATGGATTGGAATGGTTCACATCCCGCATTATCCACGGACAGCTGACCAGCATCGTGCCGAACTGGAAAATGCGGCATTGCCGGCATTCTGCATCAAAATACCGCAGTGGCGGTGAGCAGCACTTGCATGAAGCGGTACCGCCGGCATGTCATGCCAAAATGCAGCTCTGCCGGCAAGACGGACAAGCAAAAGGGCGTCATGCGATTTTTCGCACAACGCCCTTCCTTGTCATTTCAAGCCATACTTCCCTGGTTGATAGTCCATGACCCCGGATGAATCAGCCTTCTTTTTTCATCATGGCTTTCAAAAATGATACGGATTCCTTCAATCCGTCGACAGATTTCGTTTCAATGACGCAACGGCAGCCGTGACCCCTTGCAAACCTGATGCACTCGGCCAGTTCAACTTCTCCGCTTCCAAGAACCAGATGGCTGCCGGAACCGATGGCATCGTGGATGTGCATATGGACAACCCTGTCGGCGTGCTTGTTGATAAAGGCCGAATCCGAGTTTTGAATGGCCTGATCATGCCCGACATCCCATGTCAGTGCGAAGACTTCGCTTTCGAGAAGCAGTTCCACGCCATCCTGCAGATATGCATGGTAGCCGCCGCTGTTTTCAACACAGATCCGTATCCCGCTCCCGCCGATGGCTTTTTCACACTGCTCGCGAAAGAGCTTCAACTTTTCGAGATAGCGGTCCTTGTGAAGGTCGAACAGGTACACGCGTTTGTCCGGCAATGAAAACCAGACCCCGGGTGCCATGTGCATGTTGAGGATATCCACGTCCATCCGCTTGGCCAGGTCGATGGTTCCGAAGACAGTATGCCGGTAGGCATCGGCAACACGGTTGTTGAAGTCGCACACGTTGAGGTTTTCATCAAGGTGGATCGTAAGGAAGATACCGTTGGCCGCCGCCGATTTCCTTAATTCATCCGCATCCATGATGCCAATCTGGTATTGGGGCAAGTTCATGTCGAGTTCAATGAAATCGAGTCCCAACTCCACGCAAAGCTTGACCGACTCACGGATTCCCGGTTTTTCGATAAGGGTCGGCATTCCGAAAAGCAACTGATTCATCATAATATATTCTCCATTTACATGACAGACACTGTTTATCTACTTCTGCATGCGTGCACATATATTCATAATAGCACGTTTCATGCCTAATATTCATCTTGATTTTTCCCGGTGTGGAGTCCCATCATGGATTAGAGGCCAGGGCATCGACTTTCCATGCGCCCGCGCCTTGTGGGACAATGGTGACCCATCTGATGTTCCGCCCGTTTTCCCAACCGTATTTCTCGGGAGGATCGTCCGTAGCTGCATCCAGCGTGACTTTGTACGTTTCCCATTCGGAAGTCCACTCTTCCAGCCTGGCCTGTTCGATTGAAACGACTTCAAGCGATTTCAGGCTCTGGAAACTGTTCATCCAGGCTTGGCCCGTGGCTTCATCCGGTGCCATCGCATATGACAATTGGCGGACGGACCAAATCGGATCCCCTTTGGCGATAAAGGAAAAAAACGTCTCGACATCTTTCCGGTGATCTTCGGCCCTTGGTTTCTCCAAGACGTCCAGATTGATGGGCAGGGTCATGCTTTCATTGCGTTCATTGACGGCACCGACGACATCACCGGAAATCGCGTCGATGAAAATCCGATAATTCAGCGCACCACCGGAATTGGTTGTTTCGGAACAGGAAAAGACCCAGACGGGTTTACCCTGGACATCGGCACCGGCGTACGCGCAGTTCAATTCAACCCACGTGAGTTCCTCGAGATTGGCGCCTTGGGCAGCAGCCTTCGCGGCCGCCTCTTTCATCGTCACGGCGGCCCGTTCGCGGGGCCATTCCGATGGAACGCCCTCCAGCATGCTGAAGCTTCGTGTTCCGATGTCGATGCCCGTCTGCTTCCTTCCTTCGACCGTGAACATCAGCCAGTTGTCTCCAACCGGATCGGCATACCAGATGAACCAGGCAGCAGACCGGTCGTTGTCCTGCAAATCCGCATCCAGCATCATTTTGGTGGACTCACGCGCATTTACCGGTGCCATCCGCCAAAGCACCGCATCTTTGAAATTGGCCTTTGCCTTGGGCCAGACAAGTTCAGATGCCTCGACAGACGTCAGCCCACCTGAATTCTTCGCTGCCGCAGTTTCAGTTGTCGCTTCAACATGCCCTGCAGAATCACCCGCATGGGTATCCGTTGCAATTCCGGTTGATTCGATTTGTTCCGAAGTCCCTGATTCTTTTTCCTGGCCGCCTGCCATCCCGGCATACCGGCCGCAGCCGGGCTGCAGGAGCGATACGGTCATGCTGATGAACAGGCAGGCCGCCAATCGCCCCGCATGGTCGCGAAATCTTCCCGCACCCGAAATATCCGGCATGGTCATCACCTCCGACACTTCCATTATATTCTCTTTTGAATCTGAAAATAAATCAGCGCAATCCAGTTCATTGAATATTTATGGTGGTAGACTGGAGCAAGGTTGAAACGATTGCCGCGATAGATTTCCCGACTGCTGCGGAAAAAACATTGGAGGCGGCCCTTTAGTTGGGCAACCTGCCTCCATAACGGAATTTCACCGCCAAGAACGCGCATGCCACGCGCACCAAAGAAAGGCTGTTTCAGCGTCTTGCGTTGAAACAGCCTTTCTGCAGGAGGGGATCATGTTATCATTGCATGCATTCAGTTGATGAGCCGCCTGCCTTGAATGATCCGGATCAATACAACGATGATGGCAAGCACCAGCAGGACATGGATGAATCCGTTCAAGGTCACGGCGGCGATGAGGCCCAGTCCCCAAAGGACAAACAGGATGATGGCTATCGTCCACAACATAAAATTACTCCTTATCACGCTATGCGAGAATCACGGCTCTTCGCTTGCCATAGTTTCTTCAATATGATATGCGGGATAGGGAGGATATGCCTCGACCATCTTCCCAGGGTATGAAATGTGTTCCATGTGATATGAACTGTTTACCCTGCCAGAGGAGAAAGGAAACACCGTCATCGAGATGTAATGAGGCGGGCGCAGACGCCGCGAATCATGTAAGGTCTATCCTTCCATCATGAAGCGGAAGAACGCGACGCACCTGTTCAGGTTGTCCACCGAAATCCGCTCGTTCGTGCCGTGAATGCGCTTCAAATCGCTTTCGTCAATCCGATAGGGCGTGAACCTGTACTGGTTGTCCGCGACAGATTCATATTTTCGAGCATCCGTGGCGGCCATCACGAGGTAAGGTACCACGACGGCATCGGGATAAAGGGATGCGGCCGCTTCGGCAATCCGGCGAAAAGCAGGGTGGTTGTAGTCCGAGAGGCTGGAGGGATTGTCCAGCTGCAGGATTTCCATTTCAATGTCCATGCCCTGCGCAACACGTTTCAAGTGGCCCATGAGCGTATCCCCCGTATCCCCCGGCAGCAGCCTGAAATTGGCGACTGCCCGCGCCCTCTGCGGCAATACGTTCGGAGCGCCGCTCGCATCCGCCATGGTCACTGCGATGGTTGTACGCAGCATCGCGTTCCCGGCGCGATTCGCTGAAAACACCTTGATGAAAAGGGGCTCGAACAGCCAAAGGTTGGCCAGTATGATGCGGAGCCCAAAGGACATCTCGCGGCCGACGCCGTCCAGAAAGGTCTGCACGGGAGGAATCATGCGGGCTTTCATCGGGGAGCGTTCAAGCCTGTGAAGGAATGTCGCAACTTTACCCAACGCCGAATGCGGCGGTGGCATGGAAGCATGCCCTCCGTTGTCCCGCGCGGTGAAACTGATATTGGCAAATCCCTTTTCTCCGACGCCTATGAGCGCCAGAGGCTTGGCAACGCCCTTCAAGACGCCGTCGCTGACAAGGCCGCCTTCATCTACCAGCCAGGAAAAATGGACCCCTCTTGCGCAAAACCATTCGACAATGCATGATGCGCCGCCCTTTCCGCCGATTTCCTCATCATGCCCGAAAGCGAACCAGATGTCCCGTTCCGGGGCCAGGCCTTCGGATATGAGGTGTTCTGCCGCTTCCAGGGCACAGATCAAGTGGGATTTGATATCCATCGAACCGCGGCCCCAGACGAACCCGTCTGCCACATCTCCGGAAAAAGGTTCATGCTGCCAGTCCTTTTCTGTTCCCGGCTCAACAGGCACCACATCCATGTGCGCCATGATCAGGCCCGGTTCCGCGCTGCTTTTCCCTTTCCAGTGGTAAACAAGGCTGAAGCCGTTTATCACCTCGCGTTCCATGGCCGAATGAACTTTCGGAAACTGACGTTCCAATTCGGCATGCAGGTCCAGCATGGGTTTTTCCCGATCCGCACCGGGCACTGGAAATGAAATGGTTGGTATTCGGACGACGGCAGCCAGTTTCAAGGCAACGGCAGTGGGATCCGAAGGAAACTTCATGATTGCTGCCGTTTTCATTCTTGCACGCGGCTTGAACAGAAGGGTGCGGATAACAAGGACGACAGCCAATACTATGAAAGCAGCACTGATCAACCAGAAACAAGTCATAAATCCCCCTCGGTCATAACACCTTGAAAACCTTTTCACGTGCGCCAAATGGGCGGCAGAGCCTCATCCATCAGGGTTTGCCATCATTCTCTCACAGCGTGCCTTTATTGAACAGCACTTGTGAAAGAAGCCTGTTGTGCAGGCAACCTTGCAAAGCAGCCGAAGGATTTCCGACTGCCTCATCCAATGTAAAGCGCTTGGGAAAATATTAATAGTCGGATACAAGCGCATGTGATAAGGTATGGATCAATATGGGAAACAATATGGTGAATATGGCGCAGTCAGCGGGTATGACGGTGAATTTGGGCATGACGGAGATAACAAATGTGACGGTGATGATGGATTGACATGCGGCGGAGATGGAAATGCGACGGGTAATACGGATATCATGGAGTGATAGAAAGTGTGAGGAGATTTCCAGTGAAAAAAATCGTAACGGTCTTTGAAGAAAACGGCAGGCGCGTTTCCCGCGGGCTTGGATGCTACCCGCTGAGGCCTGTCGGGGATTTGCGCGAACTTGTCCGGCAAAGTGCGGCATCGTTCGGAGATGCCGCCGCTTTCCTTTTCAAGGATGAACAAAAGCAAGTAACCTCCCGCAGCTACAACGACCTGAACAGCGATGTCAACTGCGCAGGTACAGCCTTTCACGACATGGGCCTGGCTGGCAGGCGCATAGCCGTCATCGGTGAAAACAGGTATGAATGGGGAATCTGCTACTTCGCGGCAGTCAACGGCACGGGGGTTGTTGTCCCGCTGGATAAATACCTCCCCTTGGTCGAGGTGCAAAATCTGGTTCAACGGGGCAAGGTTGAAGTGATCTGCTTCAGCCCTGCCTTTTTCGGAATGATGCAGTCGTTGGCCGAGGCATTCCCGGATATCACCTTCATCTGCATGGAAGCGCTCCCGGGGTTACCGCCGCAAGCATCGCGATATTCAGCCCTGCCCGACCTGATGAAACGGGGGAAAGAACTGCTGGAGACGGGAAACCGCTCGTTCATAGATGCGCCGATCCATTTGGACGCCCTTTCCGTCCTGCTCTTCACCTCCGGCACCACCGCGCTCTCGAAGGCAGTCATGCTTTCCCAGCGCAACCTTGCTGAAAACATCACCAGCGGCACGGGAATTCTGAAGGCAGGCCCGGGTGACATCCATTTGTCCATGCTTCCGCTGCATCACACCTTCGAAGGAACCGTCGGATTCCTGTTCATGATTCACAGCGGCATCACCATAGCCTACTGTGAAGGCATCAAGCACATCGCCCAGAATATCAGGGAATACGGCGTCACCATCCTCGTCACGGTCCCCGCGATCATTGACGCCATGTACAAAAAGGTTCAGGAAAGCATCAGAAAGTCTGGAAAAGAGCCTCTAATCGCAAAGATGCTCCTGCTTTCGGACCTCCTTCGCCGTGTTGGAATCGATCTGAGGCGGATTTTGTTCAAGAAGGTATTTGAGGCGCTCGGACCCAAACTCCGGCTGGCAGTGGTCGGCGCGGCACCCCTGGACCCGCAGATCGTCATCGGTTTCGATCGTCTGGGGCTGCGCATCCTCCAGGGATACGGGCTTACGGAAACATCCCCCATGGCCGCGGGCACCTGTGACCTGCTGAATATCCCCGGCACGCTGGGCGTACCGATTGCCAAT
Source organism: uncultured Oscillospiraceae bacterium (assembly GCA_964522755.1). Classification (GTDB taxonomy): domain Bacteria; phylum Bacillota; class Clostridia; order DSM-8532; family DSM-8532; genus JAEWSN01. The sequence continues at coordinate 7,873 of CAZFWQ010000178.1, forward strand.
GTGGATGTGGCGATTGACCAGCCGGATGCGAATGGGATGGGCGAAATCCTGGTCCG
>CAZFWQ010000179.1:0-7879 GCA_964522755.1 uncultured Oscillospiraceae bacterium
GCGGCTTCCGGGGAAGATACGCTCCGTCAGGAATACAAGGGAGTTGTCGAAGACTTCTACAAGCCCTTCTGGCAATCAATCGCAGCCTGGTATGAAAGCCTTTCAATCGGTGCTTCCGCTGGGGATGTCTATGATAGCGTGATGGATATCATCGGCGGGCCGAAGTTCGGCGTCACGCTAAACCCTGGTCATTATATCGGTGGCGACGAATGGGTCAACTCTCCTTTTCATAAAGGTTCTGCAATCCGGTTGAACCAATCGGCCCATTTGCAGAGCGATATCATCGCGAGTTCCAGCGAACCGGCCATGACCGGCATCTGCGAAGATGGCATCATCCTCGCGGATGAGGCACTCCGCAGGCAGGTTGCCCAGGAATATCCCGATGTCTGGGCACGAATCAACGGCAGGCAGGAACGGATGCGGAAAATCCTCGGCATAAATATCAGTGACGACGTCCTGCCGCTTGGAAATCTCAACGGCGTTTATTACCCGTACATGCTCGATACCGGGATTGTGTTCAGCAAGTCGGCTGAAACCGGAACCTGATGTTCAGCAAGTCGGCCGAAACCTGAACCTGATGTTCAGCAAGTCGGCTGAAACCGGAACCTGAACCGAAATAACCCCCGTTTCCTGTTGTGGGAAACGGGGGTTCATGAAATGTGTCATGTTCGGAGTGTTTCTTTTCTAAATGGATTATTCTTTCAGGATCAGGTTTTTCAATGACTGCATATCACCAGGTTGGCAAGCAAACTGGAGGTTGAAATGGAACAGGCTTCCCTTCCCGTACTCGCTTATTACACCGATTCGGCCGCCCATTCTCTCAACAAGCTGCTTTGATATGGCTAGTCCAAGGCCAGTGCCTCCATAAACTCTCGTATTTGTGTCGTCTATCTGCATGAATCGCAGAAACAGCTTTTCCAGATTTTCTTCAGAAATGCCAATCCCCGTGTCCCTGACGGCAAACCGGACATTTGCAGCTTCGCTTGTTCGTTCGGATAAGTAAATCTCAATCGTCACGCCGCCTTTTTTTGTAAATTTCACTGCGTTTCCAACAAGGTTTGAAAGCACCTGCCTGACCCGGACACCATCTCCAATGACCATTTCCGGTACCTGGTCCTGTATCCGCACATCCAGACCAAGACCTTTTTGTGATGCTGAAACGCCGTAAAGCATCACAACTTCCTGGACGACCAGCCGGATGTCGAACAGGTTTTTCTGAATGGATACCGCGCCCGCCTCGATTTTCGAATACTCAAGAATGTCGTTCAGCACATGAAGGAGCGCATTGGCGGATGCTGAGGCAATCTCCAGATATTCCTCCTGTTCCTCCAGCGACGGATCCATCCGGATCAACTGCAGCATGCCCATCAAGCCATTGAGCGGGGTCCTGATCTCATGGGCCATGTTTGCCAAAAACTGCGATTTCGCCACATTGGCCACTTCCGCCTTCTTCTTCTCTTCAAGGATCGTCATGGCCTCCTTTTCCACCTCATTGACAAGGATGAGCACCTCGTTGATGAATTTCCTGATCAGGCCGTCAATCCGAATGTTCTCGATGAATGAAAAATGAATCTTCTCCGCCGCGCTCAAAGACTTTCGATATGAAGCAACCAAATCATTCAGTTTGTCGAAGACACTCTCATCATGCATGAGCGTTGCGTCGTAGAGGTTTTCAATATGCCGGTCAAGCTGGCCATGCTCCTGTTTCAAGATGGCGAAGTCCGAACTGATGCTTCCTGCTTTTTGAACCAGTACCGAGAACATTATCAGCATGAGCAATGCAGCCGTCATCAGGAATCCGGTTTCGATGGTGATGTCAAGTTCGATGGCGATATTGGTGCCCTGCATGCTGGAAAGGCTGCTTTTGCTGAAAATGTAGAGATGTCCGTCATGCAGGCTGAAAGCGAGATTTCGGAATTCATCCCCGATAATCCCAACATTGTTCGAATAACAGATAACCCCGTCGGTCTCCAGTATGAGGTTTGTCTTCCCAAGGGTGGTACTCGGAAAAAAGTCATCCGGTTCAAAGGAGTAGATGGCGTATCTGTCCACATATCTTTTGGCAACATGGACAAGGTACCGGCCGTCGAACATGTCAAGGAAAAAGAATACCCTCAACTGATTCGATTCAAGGTCGAACACTTTGCCGAAAAGACCGTTCGGATTCAGTTTCATGTTCTTGAGCCGGTCATCGGTCGAGTCAATGACAGTCCCGTCCCTATCGACTTCGAGTCGATTCACGAAGGGAATGAGCGGATTCCTTTCGTCCATCAGCTGTTCTATCTTCATCAGCCGAAGGTGAAACAGATTGGACCATTGGGCAGTCATTTCTTTTATCTGGTTGGCCTGCAGAAGGAGAAGCATCATAAACAATGCAAAGAATCCAGCAATCATGACATATCCGTTTACCCGGTGATAAAGCCCGATTCTCTCGTGCAGCCTGCCGATGCTCCTGTTCTGCGTTTTCCCTGCCAGGTCAGCCCTCATTGCAGCGACACCCCACTGTTCACATTCTCATCTTTGGCAGTAATCACAATATGACAGTTGATTGGCATGCGAATACGGCGAGGCCGTATTCGCTTGCCAATCATTGTTCAGTACTGAATTGCCGACTTCGTCTCTACGGCATTCCCTTGATGTTCGAAAAATACAGCCGTTTCAATGCAATCGGGAAAAAGCCGGCATGATTACCACGCGTAAGCTTCCGGGGCTTTGCCTCCGGGACCGGGGAATATTTTATCGAGTGCCTTGCCCATGCCATCCGTCAAATCAATTTCCACGGCACGGAGGGAATCTTCAAATTGCTTCAAGGTTCTTGGCCCGATGATGGGTGCGGTGACCGCCGGATTGGCCAGCAGCCATGCTAGGGCGACGTTGGATTCGCTTTCGCCGAATTCCGCGCAGAGCCCTGAATACGCTTCCAACTGCGCGCGCGCCTCCAGGGAAAGGTTCGCGGCTGTGTGCGCGTTTCTTGAACCCGGCACGGAGTTGAGCACATTTCCGCTGAGCATGCCGCCGCCCAAAGGACTCCAGGGTATCACGCCGATGCCCATTTTCAGCGAGGCGGGAAGCACTTCCAGTTCGGGCAGCCTGCACAGCAGGTGGTATTTGTGCTGCTCGGACACCAACCCGAGGAAATTGCGCTTGTCTGCCGCAGCCTGTGCCTGGGCAAGATGCCAGCCGGCAAAATTGCTGGAACCGATGTATACGGCTTTTCCTTGATTGACCAAGGCTTCGAAGACACCCCAGATTTCTTCCCATGTGGCGTTTCTGTCGACATGGTGCATCTGGTACAATTCGACGTGATCCGTCTGAAGCCTTCTCAGGGACCCTTCCAGATGCCTGCGGATCTTGTATGCGGAAAGTCCGCCGCCTATATTCGGCCCATCTGTTTCGTCTTCCATGCCTCCGAATACCTTGGTGGCGAGGACAACCTTTTCACGCCTGTTCCCGCCTTGGGCAAACCAGCGCCCGATGATTTCCTCCGTGCGGCCTTTGTGGCCTTCGCCTCCGTATACGTTGGCCGTGTCGAAGAAATTGATTCCGGCATCCAGTGCATGATCCATGATGGCGAAGGCTTCCTTTTCATCGGTATGCCCGCCGAAATTCATGGTTCCGAGACAAAGCCTGCTGACTTTCATTCCGGTTCGACCCAAATAAGCATACTTCATGAACATATCCTCCATACTCTCCAGGTCAATATCGGGCGCACTTCATTCGGCCTGATATTTACTCCTGCTAAGACGGATATACCCATATGTGAAAGGGTTGAACAATGATTCTTGTCAAATAAATCGATATGATCGGATTGGAACAGATAACATTCTTACCATGCCCGGACTGGTTATGAGAACGACTCGGATTTTGAAGGTTCGCAAAAGTGGATTGTTATTTCTTTTCACGGTTGGCAAAAGTGGATCGTTATTTCCTCTAACGGTTGGCATAAGTGGAATATAATTCATTTACACGGTTTGATTTTTGTGAATGTCATGATATGATAATGATTGATGAGTGATGAAAAACCTTATTTCAGGAGGCTTTCACCGATGTTTCGAACGATGATGGAAAAACTGATGGAGTGGAAGGACAAAAAGGACCGTCTTCCACTTGTCCTCAAAGGGGCCAGGCAGGTCGGGAAAAGTTGGTTGCTGCAGGAATTTGGAAAGAATTGTTTTGATGATATGGTCTACATCAACTTTGAGAAAGCCGGAAACCTGAGTGGGATTTTTGATGGAGCAATTGATCCCATGCGCATCATTGACCTGCTGGGGGCAATGCACGGAAGAAAGATTGTGCCGGGAAAGACCCTCCTCGTCTTTGATGAAGTGCAAGAGGTTCCAAGGGCATTGACTTCCTTGAAATATTTCTCGGAAACAGCCCCTGAATACGCAATTTGTTGTGCCGGGTCGCTGTTGGGTGTGGCAATGCATCCCCATACGTCTTTTCCGGTGGGCAAGGTGGAATTCTTATCTTTGCAGCCATTGTCTTTCCATGAATTCCTGTTGGCAAACGGCAAAGAACCCATCTGTGACTTCATAGTGGCAAATGGTTTGAAAAAACTGCCTGAGAGTCTCTGCGATATGCTCACAGATCTGATGAAGCAGTATTTCATCATAGGCGGCATGCCGAAGGCGGTGCTGACTTGGCTTGAAACCAGGGACTTCACCAAGGTGGGATCTGTTCAGGGTGATATTCTGGAGACGTATCAAAATGATTTTTCCAAACACGCGCCTTCAAGTCTTGTTCCCAGACTCCGTTATCTATGGAACAGCATTCCATCCCAACTTGGCAGGGAGAATAAAAAATTCATTTACGGCCTAGTCCGGGAGGGAGCGCGTGCAAGGGAGTATGAAGATGCGCTGCTTTGGCTTCAGGATTCCGGCCTGATTCGCAAGGTTGTCATGGTTACAACAGGTCAAGTGCCGCTTAAGGCCTACGAGGATGTGAAGTCTTTCAAGCTGTATCACCTGGATATAGGGTTGCTTCGATACATGAGTGAACTATCGCCATCCTCCATCATTGACAAGACGGGAATCTTCAAAGAATTCAAAGGTGCGCTGACCGAGCAGTTTGTATTGCAGGAACTTGTCCAATGCCGGGAAATCCGAAACTTGTATTACTGGACTTCTGCGGCAACAGCCGAGATAGACTTTCTGTTTGACTATAAAGGCCATGTCATACCGACGGAAGCGAAAGCGGGAGTTGCTGTCCATGCGCAAAGCCTTGTCCAGTTCAGGAAAAAATACCAGCCGGATCTGGAAATCATCACTTCACTTCGAAATCTTGATCATCGTGATGGCATTCTTCACCTTCCACTGGTGTTGCTTTGGAACATTGGACCTTATCTGGACATTGTTTTTGAGAAGGAGTAAAAATAAGATTGAAGGGCAGGCATGTGATATCGAGCGGGTGTAAAAACGAGTACGCGGCGACTCTTTTGTGTCGCATACACATTGGTGCCTGCGGATTTTATTCAGAGCATTGTCTGGACGCCTAGCCCGTTTTCATTCGGCGACTGCGTCCTGCATAGTTTGGCATAAAGCCCGTCCCGTGCAAGAAGCTGATGATGATTTCCTCTTTCCACGATTTCACCCTCGTCGAGGACCAGGATGATGTCTGCGTTCATGACCGTTGACAGCCGGTGCGCGATGACGACGATGGTGCGGCTGCCGGCGATGGACTCGATGGCGCTCCTGATTTCGGACTCGGTTTCGGTATCGACGGCCGAGGTGGCTTCGTCGAGGATAAGGATTGGCGTATCCCGCAGAATGGCGCGGGCAATGGCGATTCGCTGTTTCTGACCACCCGAGAGGCGTACTCCGCGTTCCCCGACAAGCGTCTGGTAGCCGTTTGGCATTCTTGAGATGAACGTGTCCGCATGGGCGATTTTAGCTGCACCTACAATTTCTTCCTGGGTGATTTTGCCTTTGTGAGGGACGCCGAACGCGATATTGTCGGCAATGGTCCCGTTGAACAGAAACACATCCTGCAGCACGATGGATATCTGGGAACGCAGGGAAGAGAGCGTCATGGTCCTGATGTCAACGCCGTCGATGGCCACCATGCCCTGCAGGGGGTCATAAAAACGTTCCATCAGGGAGACGATGGTGGTTTTTCCCACGCCGGTCGGCCCCACAAGCGCGATCATCTGTCCGGGTTCAGCAGAAAAACTCACATTTTTCAGGACATCTTCCCCTTCGATATAATGAAAGCTGACATTGTCAAACGATACGCCTCCCTGGGACCGGACGATGTCGATTGCATCCGGGCGCTCCCTGATTTCAGATTCGGCGTCCAGCACTTCGAAAACCCGCGACCCGCCCGCATACGCCATCTGGGTATCTTCCACAAGGCGCGCCAGAATGGCGAGGGGCTGATAGAACAGGCTCAGGTACATCAGGAACCCGATGATGTCGGAGAGGGCCATCTGCTGCCGCATGGCAAGATAACCACCGACACCCACAACGGTGATGGTGCCGAGTGAAGTGATCAGCTCCACGCCGGGGTGAAAAACCGCATTCGCGAAGTTTGCGCGGATGTTGACATAGGCGTAATGCTCGGTGGCCTTCTCCATTTTGGAATATTCGTTGTCCTCCTGGTGAAAAGCCTGTATTTCCTTCATGCCGGAAAGATTGTCCTGCAGGGTGCCGTTCAGTTCACCCAGGACTTCCTGGTTTACGCGAAATAGGGGGGCGACTTTCTTTGAGAAGATCTTTCCGGCAAAGACGACAAAGGGGACCGGAATCAGCGTGATCAGCGCAAGCGGCGTATTGATGCGGAACATCATCACAGCCACGCCGATGATGATGACGACGTTGCTGATGAGGTCCGGGATGGCGTGCGCGACAAGCACTTCAAGCTGCCGCGTGTCATTGACCATGCGGCTCATGAGCTGCCCTGTCTGCTTGTCCTGGAAATAGCGGAGCGAAAGCTGCTGCAGCTTGCCGTAGACCATCAGGGTCAGTTCCCCGACGAAACGCCATGCCGCGAGATGGCTCACATACATGCTGATGAACCGGCAGAACGCCCGGGCCAGATAAGCGGCTGCAAGCACCGCGACAAAGGTGAGGAGCAGGTCCGTGGTCATGTTCCCATCCAGTGAGAGCGAGGCGGTAAGCCGGCGCACGATGTCCGGGGTGACCAGGTTCAGGAGGGCGGCCGAAATGATGCCGAGCACTGCGACGAACAGGGAACTCCAGTGCCTTCTGGTCATGAGGAGGAAACGCCTGATGAGGTTCATAACCACCCTTTTTCCTGTTGCTGCTATAGCCAGAGAACCTCTGAAAGCAGCGTTTCCGTTTTCAGGTTCTCAAGACAGACAAGCCTGGCCATTTTGTAGGCATTGACTCTTTCGTCTTCATCCCTGCCGATTTGCCCATCTGTCGCGGAGACGGCCGTGATGATTTTATCTATGTTCTCCAGGTTGAATTTTGCTATCTCGATTTGGCCTTCCCAGTATTCCCGTTTCCTTCTCATCACATCAAGCAGGTCTTTGGAATTGAGTCCCGCATCGACAAGGCGTTTGATTTCGACCAGCTTGACGCCGACGGCCCTGAACACCAGGATTGTGTTCAACAGGGGAATCTGGTCCGCCGTGTAATACCTGTATCCGGTCTCCTTGTCGATGGAATCGGGTTTGAAGAGGCCCATTTTGTCGTACAGCCTCAAAGCCCTGATGGACGTATCGAACATCTCCGCCACTTCACCGATTCTGAAATGCATTTCCATTGCGATCCTCTTGCATCTTGACCTTGAAAATGTCAGGGACCTCATTTCATGACAGCCATGCAGGTCAGGATTCCCCGATGCCGGAATCCATGAAAGCAAGGATTCTTCTGATGCCGGCGATAGCCGGCTGCATCTGCACTTCATAATTTCC
>CAZFWQ010000180.1:0-7765 GCA_964522755.1 uncultured Oscillospiraceae bacterium
ACGTTCGTTACCCATGGACCGCTCCTTGACTTTCATGTAAACGGGCAGGAGATGGGCTCCACTGTCGTGCTGGGTCCGGAAGGCGGAACGCTGGACGTTGACTGGCAGGTCTCCTCCGTCACCATTCCCGCAACTAGGATTGAACTGGTAGTCAATGGCGAAGTGCGTGAAATCAAACTGCTGGATCCGGAGAAAACGGACCAGTGCGGAAGCTGGCAGGTCCGGTTTGCCGACAGCGGATGGGCGGCTGTCCGGGTTCGCGGAAAGCACCCGGACCGGCAGGAGGTCATTGCAGCCCATTCCGGCGTGATTGTCGTCAAGACCGGGGACAGGCCGATTTTCAGCAAAATGGACGCAATGACCATCCTGGAGCAAATCGAGGGGGCAACCGCCTATGTAAGGAACCTCGGTTCCAGGGCAGACGAAATGCAGTACAGGAAGCTGATGTCCGGTCTGACAGCCGCGCACCGGAAACTGCACAACCAAATGCACCAGCAGGGTTTGTTCCACAACCATACCCCGGTGGATGACCACCACAATAATTGATGCCCGTTCATGCGGGATACCGCCGACAAGGCATGTAACAAGGGTTGAAGGCCGACACAAGGAATGCCGTTTGGCAAGGCATTGAAGATTCCGAGGGTGGAAATCATGAAAAACATTCTCCTGATCATGACCGACCAGCAGCGATACGATACTATCGAAGGATATGGCAACCCGATCATCAGGACACCTGCGTTGGCAAGGCTGGCTTCGGAGGGCACGTTTTACAGCCGGGCCTATACGCCCAGCCCGGTTTGTGTTCCTGCCCGCTTCAGCCTTCTGACAGGATTGTATCCCCACAATACCGGATGCGCCGACAATGACGCCATGCCGGAAGGCTGCAAAAGCATTATGGAACTGCTGAAGGAACACGGTTATCAGACTCATGGCGTAGGAAAGATGCATTTTACGTTTGAGCATGAAGGGAACATGGCCCTTTGGGGATTTGACGGCAGGGACACGAGCGAAGAAGTGGAAGGCGCCACCCGGGATGATTTCCAAAACTATCTTGCTGAGATGGGGTATGGCCATGTGGAAGATGTTCATGGCGTTCGGGGTGAAATGTATTATGTGCCCCAGCCATCGCAGCTGCCTGTCCGGCATCACAACACAACATGGGTGGCGGACCGCTCCATTGGATTTCTTGAAAAACGGGATACGACGGCCCCTTTCTTCCTGATGAGCAGTTTTATCAAGCCGCACCCGCCATTTGAAGCCCCCGTGCCCTGGAACAAACTGTATAGGGCGCCCGAGATGCCATTTCCCCATGTGCCTCAGGATTATGAAAGCCTGCTCACTTTCTACAACCGGGTGCAGAACAGGTATAAATACAGGGATCGGGGGATCGATCTCAATCTGATGCGATGCATGAAAGCATATTATTATGCCTGCATCTCATTGATTGACTACAATGTGGGCCGCCTTCTGCGTTATATGGAAAGCGCCGATCTGATGAAGGACACCCTGATCATCTACACATCGGACCATGGCGAAATGCTGGGTGACTACAACAGTTTTGGCAAAAGGGGATTTCTAGATTCCTGTGCCCGGATACCATTCATCGTCCGGACGCCCGGACAGGAACGAGGACGCGTCGTCAAAACGGCCGTGTCGCTTGTTGACCTGTTTCCCACGATGGCTGAATATGCCGGCGCGGCTCTGCCGAACCATCCCGATGGCAGGAGCCTGTTCAGTTTGGCGGAAAACGACCCGGGTCGTGAGGTTTACAGCCAATTTGCCCAGGGAGCCGATGGCCTATACATGCTGGCTGACGGACGTTTCAAATACTTCCATTCCTGCCCGGACAATAAGGATTTCCTTCTTGATGCGAAAACCGATCCGATGGAAACGCGTAATTTTGCATACAATCTCATGTATGAAGACAAGCTGAAGGAAATGAGGCAAAGACTGGCGCATCATCTTGAAGGCCAGGGGCACGTCTCGCCACTGAAAGATCATGATTTTGCAGAATTTGCAACAAGGAAACCTGCTCCTGATCCCGACGCGGGGCTGCTCTTCCAGGATGGCCGTCCCAGAAAGGACATTCCCGGATATGAAAGGGAGTGGCATGGCAGATGAGACGTCATGAAGGTTGGCGCGGAGGATAATAACGTCATGTCGGACCCGGATGGAACAAATAGTACTGCCGTCACATTGAGTTGAAACCGGATCATGCTTTTTTCGGCAATCTCACCGTGAAAACCGAGCCGGAATTGAGTTGGCTTGTCACCGTGATCGTTCCGTGATGCGCCTGTGCGATCTCCCTGGCAATGGCAAGTCCTAGGCCGTGGCCTCCTGTTTTCAATGTTCTTGAAGGGTCTGATCTGTAAAAGCGTTCGAAGATTTTCGTAAAATCCTTTTCGGGAATTCCGATGCCGGTATCGGTCACACTGACTTCCAGCCATATTTGTCCGCCGATTTTCACTTCACGGCCTGAAATGCCGACCTGCCCATGGGGCGGGGTATATTTGATGCCATTGTCGATAAGGACTGTAAAGAGGGAAGCCAGCATTTTCTGATCTCCCTGACAGACGAGGTTGGGCTGGCAATTGATTTCTAATCTGATCTGCTTGTCTGCTGCCATGATTTCCAAGGCACCCGCTGCCTTGAGCAAAATATCCGTAATGTCCACATCGGCTTTTTTCGCGGGCAGTTTCATGCTGTCCGCCCGAGCCAGGAAAAGAAGGCGCTCCACCAAGTCCCTCATCCGTAAGGATTCCTCTCGGATATCCCGAACATTCTGCCGGGCTTCCTCCTGGCCGGGATGCAGTTCACGATCCAGGGACTCGGCAGAGAGAAGGACCACGCTGATGGGCGTCCGGAGTTCATGGGACGCGTCGGCAAGAAACCGCTGTTTGGTTTCATAGGCGTCCTGGACCGGTTTCATTGCCCGGCCGGCAATCAGGTATCCTATCAGGGCGCTGGCCAGTATCCCGATGAAAAAGGCGACCATCATGATCTGAAGCAGGTTATTCATGGTTTCGGCGACCAGTGTCAAATCCCTTCCGACACAATAGGAACCGTATGTGATGCCGTTGACCACGATCGGTCTCTTCAGCAGCTGGACTTTTGTCATGGGTCCCATGTCCAGGTTGTATACGGTCGGTTGGCCATCAGTCGGAACCAGGTTCATTATATCCATCAGCATGGCCAATGTCGCCTTGTTGTTGACGCCATGGGAAACAAGGTTCCCGGCCATGTCGAAGATCATGTAGAATGAAAAACTCTTCAGGACGGAAGGAACAATCAGGTCACTGACTCCTTCGATATGCAACGGGCTTGCCGTCACGCTTCTTTCATTATGGGTGTTTTCAGAAGACTGCGTTGTATCTGACTCCTCCTCCTCCTCCTCCTCTTCTTCATCAACTTCGTCGGCGGGGCTTGGAACGACAATCCCGCCCCCCTCGTCATTCGGGTCAAACTCGGTATCCGTAAGCCATGCGGACGCAGATCCATCCAGGCTGCTCAGCATTTTGCCGGATTCATCCGACATCTGCGAATCGTTATATGTCTGCAGCAGGAAATAGATGAAAAGATTGGTCACCAGGAGGATGGACACCAGGATGAGGGTGTAGGAAAGGGTCATCTGCAGCTGCAGTTTCCTGAACATCGTCACACCTCCAGTTTATAACCCATGCCCCGGACATTGATGATGTGCTTCTGTTCGCCCTTTGTCTCCACTTTCTTTCGCAGAAGACGGATGTAGGCATCCAGATTGTTTGCCGTCACTTCTCCGTCAATTCCCCAGATTCGGTCCAAAAGCGTTTCCCTCGGGACAATCCGTCCGTGGTTTTCAAGGAGGAAATGAAAAATCTGGTATTCTCTTTTGGATAAGTTCAGAACGACTCCATTTTTACTGACTGTCATCGTGGCCCTGTCGACAAGGAAGGGTCCGACTCTCATGATGTCTTCAGCCAGGGCTTTTTTGCTTCTCCTTGCCAATGCCTTGACACGGGCCAGCAATTCACGATACTCGAAGGGCTTCACAAGGTAATCGTCGGCACCGGCTTCAAGGCCCTCCACCTTGTTTTCCAGGGTATCCCTGGCAGTCAGCATCAGGATGCCCCCGTCATAACCGTCTTTCCTCAATTCCCGGCAAACCGTGATGCCGTCTTTTTCCGGCATCATCCAGTCAAGGATGACCAGTTCGTACACGTTCATCTTCACATAATCCAGCGCCTCCATGCCATTGACGGCATAATCGACGTTGTAGCCGTCCTGCTGCAGGAACCTCACCAGGTATTTGCCAATCTTGGCGTCATCTTCCGCCAGCAGAATCATGATTGGAACCTCCGGCACCGGTTGGACAGACTGTTTCATCATGCCATGAGTTGTTCTTTGTCGATGTTTTACAAGTGATGAGGCAATGAAAACGAAAAAACATATCCGGTCATCACACAACCGGGATATCAGGCGAAGCAACGGAAATGAAACGGAAGCCCTGCGAAGGCTTCCATTTCTTAAGGCCATATCCGATCATACCATTCATTGTCATCCTAGTCATCATATCCTTCATTGTCACTCTCGTGGTCTTTGTCATCATATCCTTCATCGTCACTCTCGTGGTCTTTGTCATCAAACCCTTCATCGTCACTCTCATGGTCTTCGTCATCATCGCTCCCGGAAACGTATGTGGCACCGGATTGCGCCGGGGCAGCCCGGACAGGTAACGTACCGGTGAATCCCTCCATGGTTCCCACGACGAATCCAAGGTCCAGGATGGAAACCGCATGAGGCGATGAGGCGAAAAGCGCCGTGACGTCCGTTCCTGCCGTGACGCCATGATGCTTGCCGCTGCTCCATGTCCCGACAGCCGACAAATCATATACTATCCCTTTGTATGCCACATACGCCGGGTTGCCGCCAAGTGCGTTGTATTTGGCCAATTGCGCCAACGTATAAACTTTCAGTGCAGGCCCGGAGACAGCGGCCGTCATGGTGGTGGAAGACCTTGACGCCGGAGAGGTGGATGCAGGACCGGGTGACGGGGCCACGAGAGCGGCTGATGTCGTCGAAGCCGTTTCGGAAACCAGTTTTCCCATGACGATGCCCATTTTCAAAATCGATGCCGCATGCGGTGAGGAAGCAAATGCTGCGGTTACGTCCGTTCCGGCCGAAATCCCGTGATGCTTGCCTGAACTCCAGTTGCCGACGGCAGTAAGGTCATATACGGTGCCTTTGTACGCGACATAGGCCGGCTGCCCATTCTGTCCATTGTAGGAGGAGAGTTGCTTCAGGGTGAAGGCCTGTTCTGCCTGCAAGGCTGTCGCTGAGGCAAGCTGGGTGGATTCGGATGCCTTCGCATCGGAAACATCTGCTGAACCGGTGGTTGTCACAGCTTGTTTCTTACCTGATGCCGGCGGATTTGTCACCGATGCATTGACGAATAGGGCTGTTGCAATGACGACGGATGCTCCGACTGCCATGGAAATCCTGAAAAACTTCTTATTCATGGATTTTTCCTCCTGTTTTTTGATTCTGCGTCGTTCATATGCTGCATAGTCAACGACCCATGGTTTCAGCATACAGGTGTATTCTGAAATGAATATGAAAGAACCGATATTGTTTTTCATTTCGACATCAGGCCGGCAATACCGATGCGCGGCAAGAAATTCCGCGGGAAGCGCCGCACTTGAATTCCGGCATGCCGCAATTTTCGCGACTGCCGATGGCGTGCCTGCAGACAATTCATGCCTGCAGGCAATTCAAGCCTGCCGACATTTCGGGTCGGCAGACAATTCATTGTGAACTGCAGCTCAATATGATAATCTTGAATTCGGAACTGCGGACTAGCTTCCGCATGCGAAATGGAATATGGGGTGATTGATATGGGCAGGCCAAGCAAACCGATGGCAAAGAATTCGAACAGCAAATACACGCCACGGAACAACAAGAGCGACATTTTCTCGAAGTTTTCACAAAAATCCGAAGCAAAATCCGAAGCAAGAGCCGAAGCGAAATCCGAAGTGAAATCGGAAGCGGAAGTGAAAAAGGAATCCGACGCTGCTGAATAATCGGACAAGGATATGGCCAAATCATGATTCGGACGGACCTGATGAGACAACGGCGCAACGGAATCACAGTTCATGGACCAGAAACATGAGGGGGTGCGCAGATGCTGTTCATAACGACGCCGACACGGTGGATCACCCCGCAGGTTGCCTGCATCTCCAATGTCATGGTAAACATGTTCCTGTTCAGGAAAGGTGATGACATCATTGCCATTGATGCCGGTTTCAATGAAGGCATGGTGCGGCGCGGACTGAAGAAGCTGGGCGTGGATCCGCTGTCCGTGTCAAAGGTTTTCCTTACCCATTCCGATTATGACCATGCCGCTTGCGTGCATGTGTTTGCCAATGCTGTCCTGCATATGGGTGCGGCGGAATCCGTCCTGGTTGAAAAGAATGCGGAAAGGTTTGGAAAACGTTTCAATGAACCCCTTTCCCGCATTCACCAGCCGGTTTCCGACGGAGAGAGGATTACTTCCGGAGGCATCACCGTGCAGGCCTTTGCGACGCCGGGGCATACGACCGGTTCCACTAGCTGGCTTGTGGACGGCGCATGCCTGTTTGTCGGAGACGCATTGACCCTTTCATTCGGCAGGGTGCATATCATGCCTTCATTCATCAACATGGACACCGCGGAGCACAGGAAAACAATAAGGGCTTTGGCGAAGAAAACGAAGCATAGGCCTTTGTCAGGCGTGAAGTGGCTCTTTACCGCGCACTCCGGATACACCGCCAGGCCTTTGAAAGCGCTGGAACATTGGCTCTGATGAAATGAGGAGGCATGACGGGAAGCATTTTCGACATACAGAGGTTTTCGATCCATGACGGTCCGGGCATCAGGACCACGGTTTTCTTGAAAGGCTGCAATCTGCGCTGCCAATGGTGCCACAACCCCGAATCCTTCAATGGGAAAGCGGAACTGGAGTTCTTCGCGGGCAAGTGCATTTCCTGCGGACGCTGTGTTTCCGTTTGTCCTGAAAAGGCCATGGCGGAAAGCTCTGAAGGCGTTCGTTGGAACCGGGCATTGTGCAGGCTTTGTTTTTCCTGCGTCGCTGCCTGCCCGAACGATGCCAGGAAAAGGGTGGGTGAAGAAAAGGACAGCGCCGACATCATGAAAACAGTTCTGCGTGACATGCCCTTTTATAGAAACTCCGGGGGTGGCGTGACCTTTTCCGGAGGCGAACCGCTCCTGCAGGTCGATTTTCTGGTGGAGATGCTGAAAATCGCCAGGGAAAACGGAATGCACACTGCGGTGGAAACTGCCGGAAACGTCAGTAAGAAATCCTTTGACAGCGTCATGGGCCTCGTGGATTTGTTTCTGTTCGACCTTAAAATGATGGACACGGGAAAGCACACGGCGGCGACCTCTGTTTCCAATGAGAGGATTCTTGAAAACCTGCAGCGGATCGACAAGGCTGGTGCCACTATCCTTGTCCGCATGCCGGTGATACCCGACATGAATGACAATGTTGAAAACATGGAGGAAACGGCTGCTTTTTTAGTGGAAAAAACCTCGGTTCGTCATGTTGAGCTCCTGCCGTTTCACAATCTGGCAGATCACAAATACGCCGGCCTGGGACTTGAAAATCCGGCGAAAGCCTTTCCACAGCTGTCACCGGGCAAACTGGACCAACTGAATGAGATCCTCCGTCGTCACGGCATAAATGGAGAAAATTGAAGAATGAATGACATGCTTGCATTTTTCTGCGGAAATA
>CAZFWQ010000181.1:0-7739 GCA_964522755.1 uncultured Oscillospiraceae bacterium
GCACTTGAAGAATACGATATGGGTGCTTATCCTTCCTTATCTGATCAACGCCTGGTTTGTGCTGCTGATGCGCAGTTTCATATCCACTCTGCCCCTGTCGCTCGTGGAATCCGCGAAAATCGACGGCGCAGGAGAGTTCAAGACATTTTTCGTCATCATTCTTCCATTGGCCAAACCGGCACTGGCTGCAGTCGGGCTGATGATAGCCTTCAACTACTGGAATGACTGGTGGCTAAGCCTTCTGTACATCGATGTCAACAAGCTGATTCCCCTGCAGTTCCTTCTTTACCGGACGATGAGCAACATCATGTACCTCACGCAGCAGTTGTCCACCAGCGTGAGTGTGAACATCAAGGACATCCCGACCGAATCGGCCCGCATGGCCATGTGCATCCTGGCGGCAGGCCCCATGCTCATCGTGTTTCCGTTCTTTCAGAAGCACTTCGTACGGGGGATTACCGTAGGTGCAATCAAGGGATGACAGCGACACAAGACCCCGATATTTCTGACAACGGCTTTCATGGGAAACCATAAGCAATTAAAAAATCACAAGGGGGATGAACAATGTACAAGTCGAAATGGACCAGACTAATAACCCTGCTCACCCTGATGGCCCTTGTATTCAGTGTGTTTGCCGGATGCGGAACAGCAGCACCGGCTGCCACGACGGCTGCCGCCACTGCGGCTGCCACGACGGCTGTCGCCACTGCCGAACCCCTGAAGCCGGTCGAACTGACCCAGTACATCTGCGGTTCGGAACAACCGGACATCCAGACCGTCGTCGATGCCATGAATGTCATACTGAAAGACAAGATCAACGCCACGCTCAATCTCAAGCTCCTCGACTGGGGCAGTTACGACCAGAAACTGAAGGTAATCATCGCCGCAGCGGAAACCTATGACCTGTGCTTTACGGCTCCCTGGATCAACAACTACTACGACAACGTGAACAAGGGCGCTTACCTTCCCTTGGACGATTTGATGGCCAAGTATGCCCCCAACGCCACCAAGGCCATTCCCCAGGCTTATTGGGAAGCTACCAAGGTCAACGGTAAAATTTACGGCTTTCTGAACTATCAGGTATATGCCAGGACCGATGCCATCGCCATCCGCAATGACATCGCCGCGGAACTCGGCTTCGATCCGAAGACCGTCAAGACATTACGGGATCTTGAGCCCCTCATGCAGCTTGTCACCGACAAGAAGAAGGATTTGCTGACCATCAACATACTAGGCAGCATGGGTTTCCAGTACTGGTATGAAAGGACATTCAACACGGAGACGATCATCAGCGTCGACGTTCCCGGCGCCATTCTCATGAATGACAAGGATGCCAAGGTCTTCAACCAGTTTGCATCGCCCGAATTCAAGGAAATGTTCCAAATCGTCCGCGACTGGTATCTGAAAGGTTACCTGCCCAAGGACATCGCCACCATCACCGATACGACAGCACAGCGTCGCGCCGGCAAATTCGCCATCGAGACCGAAGGCACATACAAACCCGGAGGCCTGGCAGAGTTTGCTTCCATGATGGGCCTTGCGCCTGACAAGTTCACGGAAGTGCTCCTTTCGCCGACCTATGCCTCAACCAGCGGCATCATCGCCACCATGCATGCCATCAGCAAGACCAGCCCCAATCCTGAACGGGCCATGATGTACCTGGAACAGATCAACACGAACAAGGACCTTTACAATACAATGTGCTTCGGCGTGAAGGACAAGCACTATTCGGTAGATGCCGAAGGGTATGCGACGGCGATTGAGAACAGCGGCTGGAATCCTGTAACCGACTGGGAATACGGCAACCAGTTCAACGCCTTGTACCGCAAGGGCAACGAAAAGGGCAACTGGGAAAAGACCATCGAGCTCAATGCAGGCGCCACAATGTCTCCCATTCTCGGTTTCGCGTTCAATCCCGAACCGGTCAAGACTGAAATCGCACAGTGCCAGGCAGTATCCAAAGAATATATGCCCATCCTCGGCACCGGGTCAGCCGACATTGAAACAAAGCTTCCCGAATTCCTTGACAAGCTGAGCAAGGCAGGCAGCGACAAGATTGTTGCTGAAATCCAGAAGCAGATTGATGCTTGGAAAGCCACGAGATAATCATGTTTCCTGTTCCGGAGTGCAGCCTTGTCGCAGTCTGACGCTGGCAAGCCTGCATATGCAAATCGCATGACGGTTTTCAAGGATTCGTTCATCACATTCGAAAAGAGGATGTTTTCAAGCTTTTGGCTTGGAGACATCCTCTTTTTTCAGGAAATATCGACGATTGAGCATTCGAATGAATTCATGGACCTACATGACGACAGATTGCACTTTCACCAAATGTGAGCACATTCCATTGAAAATGTTACCTGCTGCAATGCGATCGCTTGTCGGTTTTCCTTTCCGGAAGCTATCACACATCATTGCTACATTAATAATTTACCCAAGATTATCTTCAGATATCAAGATTAACTTAACATAACACAAATGTTGATTGCATATGTTTGTCATTTCATTATCTGGAATCATCGTGCGGAATCATCGAGCTTCAAAAACATATGCTATTTCTATACAATATGGCATACTGTCCATATAACATTCGGGTTCCAGGCTCGTTTGCGCTTGAGGAGGAAATGGAGATGGCAGAGAAAAACCCATTCCCGACGACCACTCCTGAAAGTATCGGCATCCCGTCAGAAGCAGCGGCCCTTTTCCTGCAGAAACTGCATGAAGCGGACCTGTGCATGCACAGCGTCCTGATGCTGCGCCATGGCAAGCTGGCCGTGGAAGCCTACTGGAAGCCGTTTGACAAGACATCCATGCACCGGATGTATTCAACCAGCAAGAGTTTCGTTTCCGTTGCCATCGGCATTCTGATTGGCGAAGGCAAACTTCGGCTTGATGACCGGGCAGCCTCCTTTTTCCCGGACAAGGTGTCAGCCGAACTGCACCCGTGGATATTGCAGACAACCGTCCGCGACCTGCTGATGATGGCCACGCCGCACGATGTCAATACCTACGGCGAGAATGACCCGGACTGGGTGGACACATTCTTCCGGACCCCGCCATCCCATCTCCCGGGCAAAATCTTCAGTTACAACACATCAGCCACAGTCATGCTGCTGGTCATCGTCAGGCAAATCACCGGCATGGAATTCCTCGAGTATCTCCGGCCGCGTCTGCTCGATCCCCTTGGCATGTCTGATAACATATGGTGCGTCGAGACACCTTGCGGTCATGAGTGGGGCGGATCGGGCGTCATCTGCACATCGCGCGATTTGATGAAGTTCGCGCTGGTCTGCATGAATCGCGGGAAAATCGCCGACAGCCAGCTGATACCCGAAGACTACATCACGGCCGCCACATCTCGCCAGATTGACAACTATGTGGAAAACAGCGATGCGGAGAGCCAATTCGGATATGGTTACCAGTTCTGGTGCACGCGTCACAACGGATTCGCCTGTCGCGGCATGGGGAGCCAATTTGCGATATGCCTGCCAGAACAGGATTTCATCCTGGTGACGACGGCGGATACCCAGGCTGTTTCTACGGATTCCAGCCAGATCTTCCGGCTCTTGTGGTCTGAAATCTATCCTCACCTTGTCAAAGGGAACGTCCTTCCTGAAAATCAGGAAGGGCAGGAAGTGCTGCAAAGGCAAATCGATGGACTTTCATTGCTGACCGTGCAAGGCGAATCAAGCACCCCGCTGGTGAATGCCATCAACGGGAAGACATTCTCATTGGCTGAAAACGACATGGGCATTTCAAGCATGCAATTCAAGTTCGGGCAGGATATGCAGAATGTTTGCGGGAAGGAAGCAAATGATGCTTCCGCACAGGACAAGCATGAAGACACCGGGCAGGACAAGCATGAAGACGCCGGGCAGGACATCAATGATGCTGCCGTACAGGAAAAGCATGATAGCAAAACCGATGGTCCGTTTGCACAAACCGGCCATGAAGGGTGCCTCCATTACGAAAACAGGACCGGAAAGCATACGCTGAAGTTCGGATTCGGCCATCAGATCAGGCAGGAGTTCCCGGAAGTCAAATATTACGGAAAGCGGATCGGCATTCCCTTGGGAAGAGGATATGACTGCCACGCCAGCGCCGGTTGGGTCCTGGAAAATTCGCTGCTTGTCGTATGCTACCTGACGGATGACTACTTCGGCACGCTGAAGATGAACTTTGTCTTTGACGGGGACACAGTGACGGTCCTGATGCGCAAGACTGCCGAATGGTTCCTCGACGATTATGTCGGTTTTGCAAGCGGTGAAAGTCAGGGCAGTTAAGTGGAAGGGACATTGCGAATCATATTTCCATGGGTAATGAAAGTATGAGCAGCGACGAAACAACACGATAGTGCTTAGAATTACATTAATTCGTACGAAAAAATGCGTATTATATCAATATAATTGACGAAGCTCTTTTGTTGAGATAATATCTTACTTGAGATGAGTTTACCATGCCTATGATGCGAAGAGTTCAGCATGAAGTGGCTCCAGCGCATTTACAGGATAGACTTCACATGCCGCTTCGCAGCGAATAACCAGGAAGACCTGTGAATGCGCCAATCATTCAATATGCCTGATAGTTTACAGCACATTTACAGGGCAGAAAGAGGCTGGAGTGAAGCGGAAGCTGATGGACCGATTATTGGAATGGAGAATGCAAAAAACCGAACGCATGCCATTCCTGATTCATGGAGCCAGACAAGTCGGGAAAACATATACGATTCGGGAGTTTGGAAGGGAGTATTATAAAAGCACGGTATATGTGAATTTTGAACTGGAAACAGGCATCATTCCGTATTTTGACGGAAACATTTCACCGGACAGAATCGTGAAAATCCTGGAACAATACTATCGAGTGAAAATAGAAGCCGATGATACCTTGATCATTTTCGATGAAGTTCAAATCTGTGAAAGAGCACTCACATCACTAAAATACTTCGCCGAGATGGCACCTGAATATCATGTCATTGCTGCCGGCAGCCTTTTGGGGGTTGCAGTCAATCGCAGCAAATTCTCTTTTCCTGTTGGCAAGGTAAATATGGCATTTATGTACCCATTGGATTTTGAAGAATTTTTAATGGCAAAGGGAAAAGAATTGCTGGCAGAAACAATCAGAGCACATTATGAAGACAGTACTCCCATGCCTGAGATGCTTCATAATGAATCTTTGGAAGAATATCACGATTATCTTGTTACCGGAGGTATGCCGGCAGTTATCAAGTCACATTTGGCAAAGGATGTTCTGATATCAGAGCATGAAGTCAAGAATGCAATACTCAATGCCTATCTGTCTGACATGGCAAAATATGCATCTGGTTCCGAAAGTGTGAAAATTAGAGGAGCCTATCATTCGATCCCATCCCAGTTAGCCAAAGAAAACAAAAAATTTCAATATAAGCAGATAAAGTCGGGTGCACGGGCCTCTTTGTTTGGTGAATCCATCGATTGGCTGGTCAGTGCCGGTGTAGCCCTGAAATGCATCAAGTGTGAACAAGGCCTCATGCCGCCAATCGCATACCAGGACCTGTCGAGTTTCAAGTTGTATTCCAGCGATGTGGGTCTATTGGCCATGCAAACCGGTGTCACAATGCAATCAATCAATACCCCGGAAATGAATCAATACATGGGAGGATTGACAGAAAACTATGTTGCGTGCAGTTTGACATCCTCTGGATACGAACTGATGTACTGGGAATCAAAAGGAATTGCCGAGGTGGATTTCCTGATTGTAAAGGAGGGCCGTGTGATTCCTGTGGAAGTAAAAGCATCCCGGAACGCAAGAGCAAAAAGCCTGATGCAGTATCAGGAAAAGTATCATCCGGAATATATGATTCGAATTTCAACCAGAAATTTCGGGTGGGAGAACCAAATCAAATCAGTGCCTCTTTATGCTGTCTTTACCCTTTGATGTTTGCTGTGCACTTTCGCCAGTATGATTCTCTCGTGCGGAAGGGCATTTGATTGAAGAAACCCCGGCATCTGCTTGGATGCCGGGGTTTCTTCATGATTTATGGAATCGACCTTGCGTCGGGTGGAATGCAAAAGCAATAGCTCCCGGTGTCAGGACACCGGTGTTCCAGCCTTCTCCATGATCTGCCTGTGAATGGCTGCAGCAGCGGTCTTTCCGGCACCCATGGCGAGGATGACGGTCGCGGCGCCGGTTACGGCGTCACCGCCAGCATATACGCCTTTCTTGGACGTTTCGCCGGTTTCCTCGTTCACGATGATGCCGCCCCATTTCTGGGCTTCCAGTCCGGGCGTCGTGGTGCGGATGAGCGGGTTCGGGGAAGTGCCGATGGACATGATGACCGTTTCGACGGGAACCACATGCTCGGAACCGGCTTTAGCCATTGGGCGGCGCCGGCCGGAATGGTCCGGTTCGCCCAATTCCATTTCCACGCATTCGATGCCGGTGACCCAGCCCTTCTCATCACCGAGAATCCGGGTGGGATTGGTCAGGAGCTTCATGATGATGCCTTCGTCCTTGGCATGGTGGAATTCCTCGATACGGGCTGGCAGTTCGGCTTCAGAACGCCGATAGATGATGTACACCTTTTCGGCTCCCAGCCGCTTGGCGCTGCGGGCCGCGTCCATGGCCACGTTTCCGCCGCCGACGACTGCCACGGTGTTGCCGACCTTGACCGGCGTGTCGCAGTCAGGGACCAGGTAGTCGTTCGTCAGGTTGATTTGCGTCAGGAACTCGTTCGCCGAATACACCCCGTTCAGGTTCTCACCGGGTATCTTCATGAATGCCGGCAGGCCGGCGCCGGAACCGACGAATACGGCCTCGTAGCCTTCCGCAAAGATTTCATCGATGGTAAGCACCTTCCCGATGACCATGTTGGTCATGATCCTTACGCCTTCAGCCTGCACCGCGTCGATTTCGCGCTGGACGAGCTTTTTGGGCAGGCGGAACTCCGGAATGCCATAGACAAGGACACCACCTGTTTTATGGAAAGCTTCGAATATGGTGACGTCGTATCCGATTTTCGCAAGGTCTCCCGCACAGGTCAATCCGGCCGGGCCGGAACCGATGATGGCCACCTTGTGTCCGTTTCTGGGAGACTTTACAACTTCCTTGACAATGTTTTCAATGTACCAGTCCGCCACAAACCGCTCCAGACGGCCGACGGCCACCGGCTCGCCCTTGATGCCGCGCACGCATTTCTCTTCGCACTGGGTTTCCTGCGGGCAGACACGTCCGCAGACAGCGGGGAGGGCATTGGTTTCACGGATTTTGTCATATGCCTTTTCAAATTCGCCGGCGGCGGTAAGGAGGATGAATTCGGGTATCTGGACGTTGACCGGACATCCGGCGATGCAAGGTTTGTTTTTGCAGTTGAGGCAGCGCTTGGCTTCCTCCATGGCCATTTCGGCCGTATAACCGAGAGTGACCTCGCGGAAATTATGGTTGCGCACATCCGGAGCCTGTTCCGGCATCGCTACTTTTTTCAGAGACATGTTCGCCATTTTGCTGTCCTCCCGAGTGAATGGTTTAGTATGCAGCGTGAATCCGCCGGAAGCCGATTGTTCCGGATGCCCCGGAACCCATGTGTCCGCATTATTACTGCTGCAGCCCGATATTGCAGGCATGCGCCTCTTCCGAAACCTTTTCTTCTTTTTTGTACATACCGATGCGCCGAATCAGTTCGTCAAAATCAACCAGGTGCCCATCGAAGTCCGGTCCGTCCACGCAGGCGAATTTTGTCTCTCCGCCAACGGAAACGCGGCAGCCGC
>CAZFWQ010000182.1:0-7736 GCA_964522755.1 uncultured Oscillospiraceae bacterium
ACATGATACGGGAAGGAAAGACCCACCAAATCGATTCAGTCATACAGACGAATATCAAAAACGGGATGATCCCCATGGATTATTCGCTGGCGGAGTTGGTGAAGAAAGGCAGAATCACCTATATCGACGCACTCTCCAGATGCCAGAACATCGATATGCTGAAACGATATGTGCAGAATTATTAGGTCATCATACCGCGCCCCATATTTCCCTTTTCATTAATCCAAGCTGAATTGAAAGCAAATCGATTGCATACAGTTTCCCGACCTCCGCGAAGGCAATGCGGATGGCTGTATCGTTCTGCTGATAGATGATGAAATCCTTCGCCTCGGGGATTTTTTTCCTGCGCCGCAGGTTGGGTTCTTCTTCCCCCTGGTTTAACATGGAACCGACCATGCTGTCGTATCGAAGCTCCAATGCGGCTTTTTCGCAAAGCCAGGAGAAATATTCAACGGACCTGAAATCAATCACCGTAAAACTCTGAAAGTGCATCAGCATGGCTCCATGATCCTCATCCCTGGTGATTTTATTCAAGTGGTGCATGAACTGTGAATATACAACCATCTTCAGGCTGTTGTCGCCAAAGTGTTCCTTCATCGTTTCAAGCCGATGCCAGAAAATGAGGCCGGCAAGCCCGTCGGCAGGCGCTGAAGGGGCATTGGCTTTTCCTTTGATTGTTCCTGCGCCCGGTTTCTTCTTCCTGGCCTCCAGCCGGATGAATTCCGCCGCATCCCAAACCGTGGATTCATCAGGCGCCCCATATCGCTCAACCAACTCGTGCGTCAACGCCGTTGGAAACGTCTTTTCAGTATGCGCATCAAGAAAATGGGCCAGGATCCGGCTTCGCACATCTTGTTCGGCAAGGTCAAGGCACTGGAACAATTCATGGGCATTCAGGCTGAATCCGCCAAGGCTGCAAAACTGGAAAAACCGTTCGCGCATCTGCCTGAAAAGAGGCGAATGCCGGACAAGCGACTGGTCTGTGGCATAGATGCCTATCAGCGCATTGTTCCGGATGAGGATCTCCGTCAGCACATCGACGGGGTTTTCGCTTCCGATGCCAAAAAAATCGTCATGCCTGGTTTTGAGCAATCCCAGTATCCGGCCCATAAAGGAAGGATTGGCTAGAATGTCTGTCGCAACCAGGGTGAAAGCGTATCTGAGATTGACGTTATCAGGATGGAACTGCATCATGGACCGCAGCTGCAGGTAGAGGGTCTTCCCTGACCGCAGCCTGATGACGGGTTCCCATCTGTCCCGGTGTTCCGCGGCATCCGGCAGGCATGTCACCCTGCAGAGGATGGCCAATTCAGCGAAAGACAGCTCTGCGGAGAACCTGCCGATGTTCAGCGAAGACGAGTCCGGAATGCGTGCGAGAAGCGCCTCTGCATCCGCATCTGAAATCCGTTCGTGCAGTTCGTCATAAACGGGCACCCGCTGTCGCAGTTTCACCAGCGTATCCTGAAACCTAACCAATGGACTCAGGATTTCCATGGTTCACCGCCTTTACAAAACTTTCATGCCATTCGGAAATATTCCCATCATCCAGGCCGCCGGATGAATCCAATGATTCACTGCATTGTCTGGCATGCACCAATGACAATGTTAAACCCATTACAAGGTCAAGGCTGGCCAGCCCTGAGCTTCCCGATTGTTTCCGGCAGTGCCTGCACGGATTCCTCTATGCTTATGCCCAGTTCAGTCATGCGCTGCACAATTTCAGCAAGGCCCGAATCAAATTCCTTGAATGTGTTCTCGACTCCGGAACGAATATGGTCTGAGAACTCCGACACGGAAGACTTCAGGCCTTTGTTCAAATCACCCATGTCAATGCCCATGTCCTTGATATAAAGGCTAAGCGTGCGTGTCTGCTCGTCCACGGCATCCATCAGGGTCCGTGTCTGATCCGCAAAGGCCGTCATCGCTTCCGCATTGCCTTGGCGCAGCTGGTTCAGGCTGCCATCCGACATCTCGGTGAACTTGCCGATGGCGCCTTCCATGGCAAAACGAAGGTCTTCGATGAGCTTGTCCGTATTCCCCTCCGTGCGGGAGAAATACATGTCGAATTCGCCGTGCAGCCGCTCCGTCTTCTCTCCCAGCCGGTCGATGATTTCCACGCTGTCTGCCAACGTGGACCGCATTGTTTCACCCATGGCGGCTGTGAAGGAATCAAATGCCTCCCGCATCTGGGTGGGCAATATCTGCAGCAGACCTGCGCTTTCCTGGTGAAGGGACTGCACAAGCCTTTGCGCGTCCGCCTTCATGGCATCGAGCAGCTTTGTGCTGTGTTCCTCCAATACGATGACCTGGTTGGCCGCCGTTTCAGTCAAGGTCTTGTTGGTGAGGATGAGCATGTTCGAGTTTGAACGGCCCTGGGTCTGGATTTCCCTTGACAATTCTTGACTCTGGTTACTGATTCTATCAAACAAAGAGTGCGCTTCCTCTGAAAAGCCACGGGATACCTCCAGGCTCCAGGATTGCGCCTGCTGCAATGTGCGCATCGTGTTTTCCTCCATGGTCCTGACATCCTGGAAGAGTGCGCCAAACAGCTGTTCCGTCAATTCCTTCTGCTGCAGGGTGACCCGTTCCGACTGCTCCCTTTGCTGAAGCATCATCAGTTCCGACATCTCCCTCTGCTGCAGCGTGATGAGTTCCGCTTGCCCCCTTTGCTGCAGGGCGGATAGTTCAGCCTGCTCTTTGGACTGCAGGAATGTTTGTTCCATCTGTTCTTTCTGCTGCATGGCAACCAACCGGGCCTGTTCCCCCATGGAATGCTGCAAATCCGTGCTGAATTTTTCTAGAGAGTCCCGCACCGACGTGAAATATTCACCATTGGAATCGCATACCGATGTCGAATACCCTCCCAATGAATCTTTCACGGATGTCGAATACTCAGACAGTGAATCCCGTACCGAGGCAGCAAATTCATTATTGGATTCCCTCACCGATGCCGAATAGTCTCCCAATCCGGTTCGAACCAGTTCCGCATGGGATGCCAGGCCATCCTGCAAGGCCAAGGCAGCAGCTGTGGAAGCCGTAAGCCGTTCATCCAGCGTGGAGCGCAGCAGATCGAACTTCTCCCCCGTCTCTTTCTGCAGCCGGACTGCCTGTTCAGAGAGATCAATGGTGGAAAGATTGGCGTTGGTGGTGGTATCCGCCAGGATTTTAGATGAAGTGAGTATGTCGTCCAGCAAGATGGTGGCTTCCGAAAAGCGATCCATCAAACGCTTATGGGTAGCCGACAACTCGACAAGCAATGCGCTGTTCCGAGAAGTTGTCTCCCTGTTCTGCCCCAGGGTCACGGAAACTGCTTCCGTAACGGATTGCAGGGCTGTCGTAATTTCCTGCATCCCTTTGGAGGCACTCGAAACCTTGTCTGCCATTCCTTCCATCTGCGCAGACAGCAGCCCGCCTACCTGCGTCGTGAACAAGGTGAACAGCTGGTCCAGCCTCTTGTGCTGATCGACAAGCAGGCGGTGCATGAGGACATCCTGCGTATCCGCCATTTTTTGAATGGGAGGTGCCAGATATGTCTGGATGGCTCCGTCGAAACGGGAACCGATTTGTTCGGACAAAGTATGGGTGGCATAGTCTTCAAGTGATTTCTGCATCTGCGCAACGTGTTCGTTCAGCATCGCGGACTGCTCATTCTGAAGAAGGAAAAGCGTCTGGATGAGGTTGTTGCGGCCAACCGGCGGCAGGCATTCCTTCAGCCGCGAGACCATTTGCGTGTAAGCGGCCATGGAGGCCTTGAGGGAAAGCTCTTCCTGAAGACGGTATGTCATGGAAATCATGAAGGAGACCGCCAAAACGGCAAAGGCGAATCCAAGGACAAAGTAGGCGTCCTGTCCCCCCCGCACGGCCACATTGCCGGACAGCAGGCCCATCGCAGTCACCACGCAGAAGGAAAGCGCGCCGCCCACCAGAATCCATCTTTCCACCATCTGGGCTTTCCTGCGCTCCAATGCCTCGTCCATGAACGATTCAACCTGGAATACTTCATCCACATCGAAGAAGAACCTTTTGTTGCCCATGACCATGAAATCCCTGTGGCATTGGTTCCATCTTCGCTGCAATGGCAAATAATCAAGGTCCTTGAATGCTTCCGACACGACGGGGATACTCGATGTGCCCCCTTCCCCGATGCCCTGCAGACTGAGCAGGATCGACTCCGCAGCCTGCCGCAGAAGCGCTGGCAGCACCTTTACAAATCTGTGGCGCATGAGCAATACGAAGGTCAGAAGCGCCAATAGCAGCACGATGGCTGAAAGACCCGAAATCAATGTGCCAGACAGCATATGCAGCCCCCCAAATCCTTTTCCTATGCATATTGTATGTGAATGGAAGTTGTGTTGCAATAGCGGATGGCTTTTAGACGGAAACCAATAGGTATGGACAACATCCGGGCGGCATTGCTTGTTACCAATGCCGCCCGGTTTCCATTTGCAGGAATATGTCAGACATCACATGCTATTGCTTTAGCCATGATCCTGACACAACGCTCCAGGTTGAACCCACATTGCCCACGACGGCCTGTACCGCGTTATCGGCTATTGTGAATACATGGCCATTTGCTACCTGGAGAACATTGTTATAAGTGACTGTTGTAACACTGCCTGTGGTAGCCGCAGATGCAGCGCTGACGCCTTTGAGCAGGAAGTTGCCAACCGTAGTGCCTCCGGTAACATTGACACTCCAATTGATTCTGAGTTGTATGTTCTGACCCCCTGCAAGGTGGGTCGCTGCAACAGCTGTGGAAATACTGGTGGTACCAGTGGATGTTGCATTGAAGATATTCTGCGTATCTTTAGTATTGATTAATGCGGCAATACTTGCGGGACTGCTATATACTCCGCCAGTCCTGCCCAATGTGACAACGATGTGCAGCAGAGAGTAGTCGATTGTAGTCAATAGGGTTTTATTACTAGTTCCTGTCGGCTTAATTACCCGCAAATCCCACCCATTCCCGAAAACGCCTGCATTTGCCAATGTCACTATCACACGGCCATTTGTGGTTCCGAAGGCAATAGATGCATTCGCACCAGCATTTACTGTGGTGACACTTGATGCCACTGGTTGGATCACCCATTGTGCAATCAGAGTTTGGTTGAGTGCCGGCATTGTTGCTGGCAATGCAGGGCTCCAGCCTGTGAAAGTGTATCCTGCCTTGGCCGGAATGGCAGGAGCTGTGACTGGTGTCCCGTATGCCTGCGTAATAGCAGCAACCGCAGTTCCGCCTGCACTGTCGAATGTAATCGTGTAATTATTGATTGTCCACTGAGCAGTCAAAGTTTGGTCAAATGCAGGCATGGGCATTGGCAATGAAGGGCTCCAACCATTAAACGTGTACCCTGTCTTTGTCGGATTGGCAGGTGCCGCAACAGTTGTCCCGTAGGCCTGGGTAATAGCAGCAACTGCAGTTCCGCCTGCACTGTCGAATGTAATCTTGTATGTGTTGACCGTCCAGTGAGCATACAAGGTTTGGTTGGAAGTAATTTTTACAGTAGTTCCCGCTATTACTTCGGAACCTCCTGTTGCAGCAGTGTACCATCCGCTTAATGTGTACCCTGTCCTGCTCGTCGTAGCCAGTGTCCCATAAGCTGACCCAAAGGTCACTGTTTTGGAAACTGGTGACGGTGCACTACCACCATTGCCGTCGAAGGTTATCGTATAAGTATTGGCTGTCCAGTGAGCATACAGGGTATGTGCGGAAGCATTGGTTACTGTAGTTGCAGATGTTACCTGCGTGCCACCGGATGCGGCAGTGAACCATCCATTAAATGCGTACCCGATCCTGCTTGTCGTGGCCAATGTCCCATAAGCTGATCCAAAGGTCACTGGCTTGGAGGTAGGCGTAGGTGTTGTCCCGTTGTTTCCATCAAAAGTTGCCGTATACTGGTTGGCTGTCCAGTGCGCATACAAGATATCGTCAGCAGGATTTGTCACTAGTGTTGTGGACGTTATCAGCGTTCCGCCAGTCGCACTGTCGTACCATCCAGTGAATGTGTAACCTGTCCAGGATGTCGTGGCCAGTGTCCCGTAGGTGGAATCAAAAGTCACGGACTTGCTGGTTGGTGAAGGCGTTCCGCCTCCATTGCCGTTGAAAGTCAAGGTATAAGCAAGGGCAGTCCACTGAGCATATAAAGTATGGTTGGACGCATTGGACACTATGGTTGCGGACGTGATCAGCGTGTTGCCTGATACACTGGAGTACCAGCCTTTGAAAGTGTACCCGGTTCTGGAAGTCGTGGCCAATGTACCGTAGGTTGATCCAAAGGTTACAACCTTTGAACCCATGGAAGGCGTACTGCCGCCATTGCTGTCGAAGGTAACGGTATATTGGTTGGCAGTCCAGTGGGCGTACAAGTTATGATTGCTGCTGGTGGATACTATGGTTGCATCCGTTACTTCCGTGCCGCCGGATACAAGGGTGAACCATCCGTCAAATGTGTACCCGGCCCTGCTTGGCGTGGCCAATGTCCCATATGCTGACCCAAAGGTCACCGTCATGGTACTTGTCAATGGCAAACCTCCATTGCCATTGAGTGTTACGGTGTATGTTTTCGCTGTCCATTGTGCTTTTAAGATTTGGTCGTAGGCGGGCATGGTGGCAGGAACTGCAGGATACCATCCTGCGAAGGTATAACCTGACTTGGTCGGGCTCGCAGGAGCCGTGACAGTTGCCGCATAAGCCCGGGTTATGCTTGCTACCGCGCTTCCGCCATCACTGTCGAATGTAATCGTGTAATTGTTGATAATCCAATGGGCATACAAGCTATGAGAAGAAGCATTCGATACAATGGTTGTATCCGTAACCTCCGTTCCAAATGTCGCACTGGTGAACCAGCCATCGAATGTGTACCCCATCCTTGTTGTCGTGGCCAATGTCCCGTAGGCCGATCCGAAGGTTACCTCCTTGGAAACAGGCACAGGAGTGCTTCCACTGTTTGCGTTGAATGTAACGGTGTATGTGCTCGCAACCCACTGGGCGTAAAGGACGTGGTTGCTGTCAGTTGATACGATTGTAGTCGCAAATATCTCCGTGCCGCCGGATGCAGCAGTGAACCATCCGTCAAAGGTATATCCCGTCCTGCTTGTCGTGGCAAGCGCACCGTATTGCAACCCGAAAGTCACTGACATGGTGTTCTTTGACAGCGTATCGCCGCCATTTCTGTTGAATGTAACCGTATACTGGTTGCCTGTCCAGCGAGCGTACAATGTATGGTCGGAAGCAGTAGCTACAGTGGTTGCAGAGGTTACAACCGTACCACCCGATGCAGCGGTGTACCATCCGCCAAACGTATATCCCGTCCTGGTTGCCGTGGCCAATGTACCATAGGGAGATCCGTAGACAACAGTCATGTTGCCCATTGTCGGCGCATTGCCTCCGTTGCTGTCGAAGGTGACCGTGCATAGGATTCCAACCCAATGGGCATACAGAATGTGATTGCTTCCAATGGAAACGAGGGTGCTTTCCGTTACTTCAGTGCCGCCTGTCGCACTTGTGAACCATCCGTCAAACGTATAGCCCGTTCTGCTTGTCGTGGACAAAAGCCCGTAAGCTGACCCGAATGTGACTACTCTGGTGGCTGGTGCAGGGGCTGTTCCATTATTTCCATTGAAGGTTACCGTGTATGTATTGTCAGTCCAATGGGCATACAAAGTTTGGTCAGCCACTATGGTCACGGTGGTGGCTGCCGTGATTCTTGCGCGAGTCGCATGGGTGCAGACACAAC
>CAZFWQ010000183.1:0-2403 GCA_964522755.1 uncultured Oscillospiraceae bacterium
TGTCTTCACGCATCATGACCTCCACCACCCGGTCCATGACATGGCGGCGGGTTTCGGGAAGGCTCCGGTGGGGATAGGGAAACTCTGCGAAATTGCGGGCAAGCCGAATCCGGCAGCTCAGGACGACATCGGATTCAGGACCCTGGTCGATGTACCACTTCGTCATGGTTTCACCTCCAGACGCTTTTCAAGCTCCCTGATCCTGTCACGCAGCTCGGCAGCCCTTTCGTAAGCCTCTTCCATGATGGCGTTGCCCAGTTCGGTCCTCAGCCTTTCAAGTTCTCCCGGCGATGCCTTCACTTGCGCTGCGGTTTGTCCGGGATGCTTGCCGTTATGCCTCACATGGCCGTGGATGCGGTTGAGCAGGTGTTCCATCGGCTCTGCAAACGTTCCGTAGCACTGACTGCATCCCATTCGGCCGGTCTGGTTGAATTCCGCGAGCGTCATGCCGCAGCCCGGGCATGCTTCCACGTTTTTTTCCGCTTCCTCGTCCTGCGCGTGGGTAAATGCCGCCAACCCGGCCAGCAGCTTGTTCAGGTCCATTTTCACAATCCCGCTTTCCGCAGCGCATTGGCGACAGACGGAGAGCTGCGATTTCTGCCCGCCCACCATCCTCGTGATGAACAGTGAAGCCTCGCGCTGGTTGCATATCTGGCAAATAGGCATTTTTCCCACCTCCTAGCGGGAACCTCATGATCCGGTCGGGCGGCAAACCGTCCGAATATCCTGCGGGCCGGACCTCCCGTTCATGAAACAGAGGGGCGGCGGCATGCTCCACCGATGCTCAGAGCACGGTAAGGCTCATCATCATGTTCTTGAGCATCGCAGCCCGCACATTGTCACGTTTTTCCATCGGCACGTCCACAAGGGCCTTGTCGGACAGGGCGGCACGCATGAGCGAGGCTTCCCGGCCGGCAATAATGTCGTAATCCGAGAAATTGTTGATGAATACCTCGCAGGTGTGCTGCGAGAGGTTGTCGCCGATCGCCGAGATGATATGCATCAGGTAGTCCCCGGCGCAGTCGATGTTGAACCTGCGGATGCTGATGCATCCGCCGCCGCCCCTTCGGCTTTCCACGTAGTACCCCTTGTCGTTCGTGAACCGCGTGGAAATGACGTAGTTGATTTGGGACGGCACGCAGTTGAAGCGGACGGCAAGTTCATTCCGCTGTATTTCGACGCTGCCGTGCATGTCATTGAGCATATCCTTCAGAAAGATCTCAATGATGTCACTGAGTCTTGCCATGATTGCACCCCTTCATTCCGGGAGAACCACGATGAATGCCCTGCCTGCCTGATCTTTTCCGGATTGCCGCAAGGTATCCATGCATTGGGGATCATCTCCCTGTATTGTTTTTCCCACCGGTTTCCAGGTTTGTACCGGAAACTTCGGGAAATCTCTGACTATCTCTGACTTTAATTATATAAGAAGGACCGGCACAATGCAACCGGTCCCTGCACAAGTCTATATGGCTGTCAAAAGCGTTGTGCTTTCCATTTCGTCATGAATCCGGCAGATCGGAGACGTATTGCGACATGGCCTGGATCAGGAGGCCCATCATGGCTGCACCGGGGTCAAGCATGCCGATGGACCCGGTACCCCTTATGGCCGCCCGCCCATGCCTGGCCAGCATGCCGACGGTTTGTCCGGCCCCGTCGGCCGCCGCGATGGAAGCTCTTTCCAGGACCCCTTTCAAGTCGGGGTTTCCGGCTTCCGCTTCAAGAACATCGACTGCCGGGGCAAGCGCGTCCACGAGGGTCTTCTCGCCTCGGGCCGCTTCACCCATCATCATGATGCCGTCCAACCAGGCGCGCATCATCAGCGCGATTCCTCCGGTATCGATTTCCTTTCTGGAACGAAGCGACTTGGCTGCCTGGATGAATCCGCTTGACAAAAGCGTACCCGCGGTGGAAGGCGCGAAGTTGTTGAATGTCCTGCCGGCCAGAAACAGCAACTTGCCGATATCCGTCTCTTCCGACAGACGCAGCGCCGATGCGGCCGCCGCGAAACCATCCGACATGGATAAGCCAAGATCCCCGTCACCGGCAATGGCGTCCAGTTCAATCAGATATGTCCTGTTCCGGAGGATGCAGTCCGAAAAAGCCTGGAACATCCCCTTCATCTCTGCTGCGGCAATCATCATCGCATGTTTCCTCTTTTCGATTCAGTTATCCTCTTGTTTTTCCGCTTTACCGGTTCATATTCATTTTTCAAGCCTTTCACTTGCCAGTCCGGAACTGCTTGAAAAACGGCGTATCCGCCTCCGCGTCCAGATAGGGCTTGAGATCGGCATTCAACTTGAAGAGGGAGACGGATGCCCCTGACATCTCCATGGAAGTCGCATACTCGCCAACGTAAGATCGGTACAGCCTTATCCCTTTGCCGGCAAGAATGGCCGCGAC
>CAZFWQ010000183.1:2413-7725 GCA_964522755.1 uncultured Oscillospiraceae bacterium
CCCATCATGATATACAGCTCATCCAGCGGCGTTGAACCCAGTCCGTTGACCAGGACGGCCACTTCATCGTTCTCAACGCATGACAGGTCGGCCAGCAGCGCACCCATCATGTCTTTGACGATCTCATCCGAACTTTTCATTTTTTCAATCCGGATTCCGGGTTCTCCATGAATGCCCATCCCGATTTCGATTTCATCTTCGGCAACCTGAAATCCCGGCTTGCCAACCCGCGGCAGAATGCAGGCGGACAACGCGACACCGAGGGTCCGCACGTTCCTGCAGGATTCCAGCGCAACGTTCTTTACGCTCTCCAGGTCCAGGCCCGATTTGGCTGCCGCACCCGCGCACTTGTAGACGAAGAAAATGCCGGCGACCCCGCGGCGTTTGCCTGGCATGCTCCCGTCCGGTTCCGCTTCCGCGGCGATGTCGTCCCCCGCAATGACACTATGGACCCTTATGCCATGCTCGAACTCAGCCATTTCAGACGCCAGCCTGAAATTGAACTTGTCCCCGTTGTAGTTCCCGAACAAATGCAGCACGCCGGCTCCGGCATCCGCTTCACGCGTGACGGTGAGTATCTGTTCCGCGGAAGGCGACTGGAACACTTCCCCGACGGCGCACCCGTCAAGCATCCCGTCGCCGACATAGCCAAGGAAAAGCGGCAGGTGTCCGCTTCCCCCGCCTGTTACGATTGCCACCTTGCCATGCTTCTTCTTCGCCGTGACAAGGCAGCGGAGATCCGATCCGGCCGGCTTGAGCTGGTCCGGATAAGCGGCATATATCCCGCGAAGCATGTCCTCGACATAGTTTTCAGGTGCATTCATCAGCTTTTTCATTTTTTTCGCTCCTTGTTTCTGATTACATGAGGGAAGAGGCCTGAAGGACAGGTTTGTTGAAAAATAACAGGCGAAGGACATAATCAAACAATCATGATTGGCCTGCCAACGCGACCTCGCCGTTTTTACACGCAACTCATGCCTGTCCTTCGAGTTTCCGTTCCAATTCTGCAAAAGCAGCCTGATGTGTCCTGACAATCCGATAGCATATTTCCTTCGCAGCGCTTTCCTCATAGGTATGCGTCGTCGCATTCCGATCTTCCAACATCAAAAGCCACAGAGCCTGATCATTGATGAGGTCTGCTGAAAAGGCCTCCCGCATGACTGATTTCGGCGAATTCAACCCAATCAGCCCTTCATTGAGAAACTTTTCCCTCACTGTCTTCCACGCGAGTTCAAATGTGAATTCATAGCGCTGGATGAACCCGTCCCGCTGCAGAAAGTGTCCGTAAATCATCAAATTCCGAAGCGATGCGCGCTCTCCCATATGGATCAGCTTCCGTACTCACTGCCAAATCGATGTCGCTCTTTTCATGACAATCACCCCGGGCTCTGGAGCCGAAGAAAATAATACGGCTTATCCCGTGTTTTTTCCCGATGGCGCGAATCTCAGGCAAAACAGCCTCAAGAGCCGCATGGCCATCCACCGAAGGTATTTCCATCATGTCATCCCCACATGGCCGGGCTGCTGACCGGGCATCATCTGTCAATTCATTATATCCCCCTGGACAGGGTACGGCAATAAGTCCCCCAATGGCTTGAAGCTTCCATCCCGATATCCGGTTCCCAGTCCTTTGGCCAGCCAGCTTTGTATCAAGCCTTCCGCCCAATGACCCGAAACATTGGAAGGTGAGGATGCAGCGGCCTGCTGATTCGCGATCCGGTTGTCAAGCAGGGGGCACCATCAAAAAAAGCGCCCGTTGCCGAAAAACACAACGGCGGTCTTGTCATCTATTGTACCCGAAACGGTTTCCGGTCAATGATCTCCACACTTCGTCAC
Organism: uncultured Oscillospiraceae bacterium; assembly: GCA_964522755.1. Classification (GTDB taxonomy): domain Bacteria; phylum Bacillota; class Clostridia; order DSM-8532; family DSM-8532; genus JAEWSN01. Next base: position 4,250 of record CAZFWQ010000183.1, read on the forward strand.
ATTCCGACAATGTTTCGGCGGAAAGGTCCCCGCCTTCGACGGATGCGATGTTCTGCTCTATCTGGGATAGCCGGCTTACGCCGGTGATGATGCTCGTGACGGCCGGCTGGGAGGCGCACCATTTCATGGCGAGCTGCAGGATGCCCATGCCTTGTTCCGAAGCAATGGCGGTCAGTTTGTCCAATGCCGTAAAATTGTCATCCGACCAATAGCGGCGGAAATAGACTTCATTATTGGCGAAACGGGTATTCACAGCCGGCTTTCCGGGCTGATGCTTTCCAGCGAGGAATCCGCCGGCAATGGGATTGAAGACGGTCAGTGCCATCCTGTGCGTGTTCAGGAACGGGATGAGTTCGGTTTCGATGCCTCTTGCAAGAAGGTTGTAGACATCCTGGGTGATGATTGGCGCGATGTGGTTGCGTTTGTCGCAGATGGCCAGGATATCGGCGATCTGCCAGGCGGCATAGTTGCTGACCCCCGGATAGCGGATTTTCCCGGCCTTCACCAGGGACGTCATTGCCTCCAGGGACTCATCAACCGATGTTTTGGCATCAGGGGAGTGCATGTAGTAAATATCGATGTAATCAGTCCCAAGCCTTTTCAGGCTGGCTTCGACCGCGGCAACGATATGACGGCGGTTCAGTCCGGAATCGTTCGGGTTGTCTCCCATCCGGTTGTAGACCTTCGTTGCAAGAAGCAGCTTGTCCCTTCTGCCCGACAATCCCTTCCCGACGATTCTTTCACTTTCTCCCGCATTGTAGGCGTTGGCCGTGTCAAAAAGGTTGATTCCCTTCTCAAAGGCGTAATCCATGATTTGCAGGCTGTCCTTCTCGCTGGTCTGGCTTCCGAACATCATGGTTCCGAGGCTCAGCAGGGAAACCTGCAGGTTCGTGCCGGTCAAATTGTTGAAACGCATGAAGACACCCCCTCTTTCGCTATGGCTGCTTCTCTTCCAATCTGCCCACCAACCGCAGAAGTCCGTCCAGTATGGTCAGCGGATGCGGCGGGCAACCGGGTATGAACAGGTCGACATGAAAGAATGATCCGGCCCCGTCCGATACCTCGTCATGATCAACGTATGGCCCTCCCGAAAGAGCGCAGGCGCCCACGGCAATCACGATTTTCGGATCGGGGACGGCGTCGTACGTTTTTTTCAGTGCCAATTCCATGTTACCGGTAATCGGGCCGGTTATCAAGAGTCCGTCCGCATGCCTCGGCGACGCCACGAACTGGATGCCGAAACGGCCCAGGTCCCATCCGACGGTCCCCAGCACGTTGACATCCGCTTCGCACGCATTGCACCCGCCCGCACTCACCTGCCTGAGCTTCAATGACCGTCCGAAAAGCCTCATCATCCTCTTGTCCAGTTCCCCTGCGAGTTTCAGGGCATGCCGGCCTTCCTCGAGAAGCAAGTCCTCCCTCTTTCCCACCGCCATCCGGTACTCCCGTGAAAAGCTGATGGCGCCGTGCTTGCAGACGGACAGGCAATCAGAACAAAACAGGCACTTGCCGATATCCAGCGTTCTTTTGCCGTCTTTCGCCAGCGCGCCTGTCGGACACGCCTCAACGCAGTCCTGACATTCATCCGGACATTTGCCGGCAGCAAGCACCGGAAGTCCCCGATATCTTTCCGGCAGGACCGGCGGCGGCCCGGACGGGTATTTCATGGTTCGGTACCCCTGCCTGATGCGGACGGCTATTTCCTTGAACATTCCTTATTCCCTCCCGAGACGCATTGTCCCGCTTCAGACCGAAGCGCCGTTGCGAACCTGTAATGCGCCTTGTATCCGAACTGCCCATGTTTCAACAGGCACATTGCGGGACAGGCTTTCGAATCTCACAAATCATGCCCGCAATAGGACAGGTTGAAGCTCTTGTTGCAAAGCGGAAAATCTGAAATGGCTTCATTCCTGAGCGACATGGCCAATCCCGCCCAATTGTGAAAGGACGGATCTGTTATTTTGTACCGCGCAAACCTGCCGGATGCGTCGGTGATCGCCACATGGCATATTTCCCCGCGCCAGCCTTCGTTGATGGCCACGACAAGCATATCGGGGGCAAGTTCCCCCGTCGGATACCGGACGGCTCCCTCCGGCAGGGATCCGAGCAGTGATTTGATGAATGCGACGGATTGCCGGATTTCAAGCCACCTCACATGGGCACGGGCCAGAACATCGCCCGATTCATGCGTGGAGACCGGCATGCCGGTGAAACTGTAAATGCCGGAAGGCAGGTTGAAGCGCGCGTCGCGTACCAGCCCGCTGGCGCGGGACGCGGGTCCGACAAGGCCCAGATCCAGGGCGGTCTGCCTGGAAACAATGCCGGTATCCTCAAAGCGGGAAAGCACGGACTGGTTTTCCCAAAGAAGGTTCACGGCATCTGCGGTTTCCTTTTCCAGCGAAGCGATTTTCGCAATGACATCTTCCAGCAGGGGCCGATCCATGTCGAATGCCGTGCCGCCCGGGACGACCATGCCCCGGCCAAACCGATTGCCGCATATCTGCGCGGTCAGGTTCAGCCAGTCGCCGCGGATTCGTCCGCAAAAGCTTGCCGTCGGCTGGAAACCGACATCGTTGGCCAGGGCGCCCAAGTCGCCGACATGATTGGCAATTCTTTCCAATTCGAGCACTATGCCGCGCAGAGCCTTCCCACGGGCGGATTTTCGCGTGCCCGCAAGTGACTCGACAGCCTGGCAGTAAGTGAGGGCATGACCAATCGTCGTATCTCCCGCCAACGTTTCCATGTAATGAAGAGAGCGTTTGTCAGGACCTCCCGTCATGGCCTTTTCTATGCCGCGGTGCTGGTAGCCGAGCGCGATTTCGAGATGCAGTACCTCTTCGCCCTGACATTGGAAGCGAAAATGACCCGGCTCGATGATGCCCGCATGCACCGGGCCCACGGCCACCTCGTGAACCTGGTCCCCGTCGATCCTGTAGAACTCTCCTGACCCCGGTTGAACCGGCAAGGCCCTGTCACGCGCCCATGCGTCGCGGGATGTCCATGAATGATGATACCTGACAGGTTTGAGCCAGGGATGCCCAAGCGGGACAAGACCGGACTGTTCGGCGATTTCACGCTCGAACAGGTGAACCTGGGGGCATTCCGGCGTAAGGGAAGGAAAACTGTCGCCTTTCACGACGGTCCGGCCGACATGAAGGCTGTTCTCTTCATCCTGTGATAAAACGTAGTACAGCAACGTTTCCCCCGGTTCAGGGGATATGTGGGCAAACAGGGCGGAAACACGCATCCCGCCTTCGATCCCTTCCAGGATGGATTGCCTGAAGGCTGCACCGTCCATCATCGGGATGGCCGCGACGGGTATAGGGCGGCCATTGGTCAGGACCGCATCCTCTGTTTCAGGATTCATGATGGCTTCTCCATATCCGCAAGTCAATTTCACACCGGGTTTTTCATGAATGAGACGGCCTCGTCCAGCAGCGCTTTCAACGGTGCGGGAACCATGATTCCAAGAACAA
>CAZFWQ010000184.1:0-7719 GCA_964522755.1 uncultured Oscillospiraceae bacterium
GGCTAATCTTGACAAGGCTGTGAACCTGGCAGTGGACGCAGTGGAAAGAATGAAAGCGGAAAACCCGGCCATTCTCTGGAATCGGGAAAACCTCGGCGTCATCTTCCCGGATTCCCACATTGAACCGATGGAGGATGGATGGCGGATTCAAATTTATTTTGATGACAATTGGCAGGTTTTTACCCTGGTCCGTTCTGATTTGCCATCTTATAGCTTAACCCTGGTCCTGGATCCTGATCCGGAAACAGGAATGAAGACAACAGCCGTATCCGTATCGATATCTGATATTGAAAAGAATTCAGCCAACCCTTTTCAGAAAAACCTGATCGAGGACCATAAAGCCGGCATATACTTCTTGCAGGCTGAATTGCCTTCTGGCTGCGACATGCAGGGGGTGGTACAATGAAACGGACGCAGGGATCCTCTTCTGTTTTGGTGCTGCTCGTTTTGCTTTTGCTTGTTTTTTTAGGCGTTCTTTCCATTGTCACTTCCGGGTCGAACCTCCGGCTGGCAAAGAAGAATGCGGAAACCATCCGTGCCTGGTACAGGATGGATGCGAAAGCGGAACGTATCATGTCGGATGCTTTGAGTTCGATTCGTCGCGCCCATCAGGAAACAGAGGCCTATGTGACAGGCCGGAGATTCCTGGATGACGGACAGGATGTGGTTTCCTCCGAAACGGCAAATGCCTTGAAAAGAAAATGGAGCGATTTGTCATCCGAATTCGAGCGGGAAGCTTTTCGCTCGGAACTGTTCCCGAAAGTATACGCCATTATGTCTGAACGCGCTCTTACTGCATTGAAAATCGACGGGATTTCCATCCGTTCTTCGGTGGACTGGTCGGATCCCGCCGTATTTGAAGCAACGGCTCAACTTGCACATCCGGGTCCATGGCTGAACATGGTCGTCACGGACCCCGAAAAAGCTGTTACCGGTCATCTTGAAATAAATGCGGAAGTGCTGCCGGAAGTGCTGCCTGTCACGCCTGCAGGTGACGTGGATGATGCGGATAATGAGACCGGTCAGGTAACAGATGCGGCGGATGAAGGTGGCGGACACCTGATGATCCTGCAGTGGAAACAGATACAGGCCCCGTTTGAATACAAAAACGAAATAATACTGTGGGAAGGAATCGTTGAATGAACATGGAACACATCGAAGGTGGAAAGCAGGTTCCGGTCACAGCCCTGCTGCAGAGGGCCAAAGAGTGCGACGCGTCGGATTTGCAGTTGACCGTGGGCGTTCCACCCATCATCAAGGTAAAGGGAACCATGATGACCATCGGTACGGAAATCCTCCTTCCGCAGGACACCGACCGACTGGTACGTGAATTATTCCAGAATGAGTCAAAACTGCAGCTGTACCTGGATGAGGGCGATCAGGATTTTTCCGTATCCATCCCCGGAAGCGGTCGCTTCCGCGTGAATACGTTCATGCAGCGGGGTTCCATGGCGGCTTCCGTGCGCATCGTATTCACCGACCTGCCAAATCCGAAGGAACTTGGCATTCCTGATGCCGTTTTGAACATGCACCTGTACAATAAAGGGCTCGTATTGGTTACAGGCCCTACGGGAAGCGGCAAATCAACCACATTGTCCTGCCTTGTCGACATGATCAATGAGACACGCAACTGCCATATCCTAACGATTGAAGAACCCATTGAGTTCCTTCATCGCCACAAGCTGAGCATAGTCAATCAGCGCGAAATCGGCCAGGACACACGCAATTATACACGGGCCCTGCGCGCTGCGCTGCGCGAGTCTCCGGATGTAATCCTACTGGGTGAGATGCGCGACCTTGAGACGATGTCAATCGCAATGACAGCCGCAGAAACAGGACATCTTGTCTTTTCAACGCTTCACACGGTAGGGGCTTCCAAGACAATAGATCGCATCATCGACGTGTTTCCGCCGAACCAGCAGCAGCAAATCCGCGTTCAGCTTTCTACCGTGCTGCAGGCAGTCGTAAGCCAGCAACTGGTCCCGTCCAAGGAAAAAGGGCGGGTGGCCTCTTTCGAGATCATGGTCGTGAACAATGCCATCCGCAATATGATTCGTGAATCAAAGACTTTTCAGATGGATGCGGCCATTCAGATGGGCCGTGCGAACGGCATGGTTTCCATGGACGGAAGTCTGGCGCACTTGGTGAAAGAAGGCCTGATAACCCGGGATGATGCCTTGCTGTACAGCGTGAACCAGGATGTTCTGACACGCCTCATGGCCTGAAACCGTTGCCATGGGCTTGGGTATTTCAATGTACGTCCTGTTGCCGGCCAAGGCCAAATTTAAATCAGAAATGGTGAAACGGAATGCGTGGGAATAATATGACTGGATGGATAGTTTCCAATGGCGGCTTGCGATTGGAGAAATTCACGGAGCAACTGGACTGGCTTGAGCAGACAATGCGGAATTTTGGAATGAAAGTATCGCAGGTCAGAAACCATGAACTCGTTGCCGGTGAGAAAAACGGAAATCCAATACTGTATTACCGGGGTCCTGTGCAGGACATCCGTCCGTTCTGGCTGCAAGAAAGCATCCCAAAACCGGATTTCGTGCTGTTCTGGGATAAGGACGTCCGACTCGCCTCCCATATGGAACGCATCGGATTTCGCCTCTTCAATTCCGCATTCGCCATTGCCGCCTGCGATGACAAAAGCATGACGCACCGGATTCTGTCCGGGCACGGCATTCCCATGCCGGACACACTTGTCGCACCGTTTTTTTTCCCTGGCGCAGCACCGGAGCCGGACGGATTCATTGAACAGGTGGAAGCTGAGCTGGGTTTTCCCGTTGTTGTAAAAGAGTCATTCGGATCTTTTGGAACTCAGGTCCACCTTGCCAGAAACATCACCGAGCTTCAGTCATTGCATGAGCAGATGCAATTCATTCCGCATCTGTGCCAAAGGTTCATATCCTCAAGCTTTGGGCGTGATGTGCGTCTGCAGGTCGTTGGAAACCATGTTGCGGCAGCCATGCTGCGCCATTCGGATTCGGATTTCCGTGCAAACATTTCATCAGGCGGCACCATGGAACCATTCAATCCCCCGGAATCATTCAGGCAAATGGCTGTCAGGGCAGCATCCCTGGTTGGGGCCGATTTTGCAGGAGTGGATATCCTCTTCGGTTCCGCCGGCGAACCCGTTTTATGCGAAGTGAATTCGAATGCGCATATGAGGAACATATACAAATGCACGGGTGTCGACGTGCCTCTTCAAATCACGAAGCATATTTCCGAAATCCTGGGTAAAAAGTGAAATTCAGGTATCGCCGGACTCGCTTCGCATGTCACCGGCTTTTCTGACGAAAGGAAATGATTTGCATGGATACCGGCCGAATAGACACTCCGGCGAATAAGGAATGGTCCTCCGGTTGGCTTATCTACCGTGAAAATGATTACCGCAGGAATTTGGCATTCGCAGAGCGGCTTGTCCATGCGGCAGCCAATCATGGCCTTCTTCTGCAGCCCGTCATGCACGAAACGTTGCGTCATGGCGTAAGAGACGGCAGGTTGTTTGCTTGCGCCGACGGGAAGGAAGGCATTCCCGCATTTGCCATCCAACGCGCGGTAGACCCGTTCCTCGCCGGGCATCTGGAGAAAATGGGCTTGCGGTTGTTCAACAGGTTTGCCATATCGTCCATGTGCAATGACAAGGCAATGACATATCAGGCGGTCTCGGCACTTGGCGTTCCCATGCTTCCCACACTATTTTCGGACAGGGGCAGCCTTCTGGCTGGTCATTTGATGCAACTCGGCCAGGATATGTTTCCATGGCCTGTCGTTGTGAAATCGGTAGGTGGGCGGGGAGGCATGGAAGTCCATCTGGCAATGGATGCGGAAAAGCTGATTGAACTTGCCTGCGATACGCTGCCGGATGGACGGTATGTGGTTCAGCCCCTATGCGGCCGTCCGGGAACGGATATCCGTGTTTTCGTCGTGGGACGTGAACCCATTGCAGCCATCCGCAGGCAATCGGCTGTAGCAGGCATTGATGGATTCAAGGCAAATTATTCGATGGGCGGAAGTGCCGAGGTTCATCATTTGAACAAAATGGAGTTGGGCATCGTAAAAAAAATCGCTTCAGCCTTTCCACTCGACTATGTCGGAATCGATTTTCTGCTTGACGCGGAAGGGCAATTCCTGTTCAACGAAATGGAAGATGCCGTTGGAAGCCGTACCCTGAGCATATGCACGGACATTGACATCGCGGATCTCTTCCTGGCACATATTGCGCGGGAGATGAAGCCGTAATGAAATGCAAATGCTCATTCACGACTGCGGGTGACGAGTGTGAAATGCAGCCCTAATGCAATGTACATGCTCATGCACGACTGCGGATGATGGTCCGGGAAGCCGGTTTTCGTCAGACAGCATGCAAAAGGGGCATCTGCAGGCGATCAGCCTGTCAGATACCCCTTGAAATTCCATATGCAGTACCGGAATTACTTTTTCTTGACGGCCTTCTTTTCCTTGACAATGACCTTTTCCTTGACATTGACCTTTTCTTTCAGATCTTTGCCTGCACGGAAAGCAGGAGCTTTGGATGCCGCTATTTTAATTTTTTCCTTTGTTTGTGGATTCACGCCTGTACGGGCTGCCCTGTCTTTTACTTCAAACGTTCCAAAACCGACCAGGGTGACCTTTTCGCCTTTGGCAAGGGACTCCTCAACGCTTAACACAAAGCTGTTCAAGGCCGTTTCCGCGTCTTTCTTGCTGAAACCGGTCTTCTTTGCAATGCTTTGAACCAAATCAGCTTTATTCATGGTTCTTTTCCCCTTTCAGTCACTTTGATGGGAGCATTTTCAGCATCATTTTATCACAATATGAAACAAATACCAGATGATTTCCCATTCGCATTGAAATATTTTATCGCATCAGGACCATTGAAATGCCGTTGTTGTGCCGTCCCAGGTCCTTATCCATCCGAAGGACCTCGCAGGAATCCAGAAATCGGATGGCTTCGATATTGAAAATTTCCCATTTCTCTCCGGGTATCCAGGACTTGATGGCCCCTTTCACCTTCAGGCGCTCCAGTTCCCTCTGGATGGCTACCCTGAGCCTTCCTCCGGTACCCGAGGAGCCATATCCATGAATGAATTTGACCACGATGACGCGGTGAGCCCTGGCTGCGGCCAGTTCGCCGCTTAAGCGGCGAAGTGCGACATCAACGACGGGCATGCCTTCTTCTATGTTGACTGTGATGAAATCTCGTTGCATACATTCTCCCGAATCTTCTGGGTACGTTTTCATTTTCGCAGCTTCAAGTGATTGCGGATGCATTGGAACATCACATTGTACCATGTCCGGGTTGCCCGGGACACTGTTCGCCGCTCCGATTGTTGCGCCGCTCCGATTGTTGCGTCGCTCCGATTGTACGCCGCTCCGATTGTACGCCGCTCCGATTGTTGCGCCGCTCCGATTGTGCGTCGCTCCGATTGTTGCGCCGCTCCGATTCATGATAGACTTTACATGCTTCGCGGCGAATCATCAGGAATCTACTGTAAATGCGCCATGTCCTTGCGATTATGTAGTTTCTTTCTGCGTATCTACAGGGTAAAATATTGCAGTAATGCCGCTTGCCGTGCGGCACCAGGCATTCAATCACCTTATGGAGGTTGTCATGAAAGGTTACCTTTTGGCCCTTGATCAGGGTACGACCAGCTCACGCGCGGTACTGTATTCTGCAGCCGGCGAAACCATCGACATCAGGAGCCGTCCTCTTACCCAGCACTATCCGCAGCCCGGATGGGTGGAACATGATGCGGTGGAAATACTTGAATCGCAGGTAGGAGCCGTCCGGGATGTGCTGAGGTATTCGGGCGTGCGCCCGGAAGAAATAGCAGCCCTGGGTATCGCGAATCAACGGGAAACGGTTGTTGTCTGGGATCGCAGGACCGGTGAACCGGCTCACAGGGCCATTGTCTGGCAATGCCGCAGAACATCGGACATATGCACCCGTTGGCGTGAAGAGGGCATTGAGCCGATGATTCGTGAAAAGACCGGTCTTGTGGCCGATGCATATTTTTCAGGAACCAAGCTGCAATGGCTTCTTCAAAATGTGCCGGGTCTTCGGGAACGGGCTGCCCGCGGCGAACTGCTTGCCGGAACGGTGGATTCATGGCTTGTCTGGAACCTTACGGGCGGACGGCGTCATGTGACGGATCCTTCCAATGCATCGAGAACCCTTTTGTTCAATATCCACAAAATGGCGTGGGACCCGGACCTGCTGGCATTGACAGGGGTTCCGGCCTCCATGCTTGCCCAGGTCGTGCCTTCATCCGGCCTGGCAGGGGAAACTTCACCGGAATGGTTCGGCGCCTCCATTCCGATTGCAGGCATGGCTGGCGATCAGCAGGCTGCCCTGTTTGGCCAGGGCTGCTTCCTGCCCGGCAGTGTGAAGAACACATATGGCACGGGCTGCTTCATCCTGATGAACACCGGGGACAAACCCGTATATTCGGCAAACCGCCTGCTGACGACTGTGGCATGGGACATCGGTTCCGGTCCGGCATATGCACTGGAAGGGAGCGTCTTCAATGCAGGATCCGCCATCCAGTGGCTTCGCGACGGACTTGGCATGATTTCCACTGCAAAAGAAGCGGATGACCTGGCGGAAACAGTCCCCGATACGGCCGGGGCCTTCTTCGTTCCGGCGTTTACCGGCCTTGGGGCGCCATGGTGGGACATGTACGCCAGAGGCACCATGACAGGCCTGACGCGAGGCACCACGAAGGCGCATTTTGTCCGTGCCGTGCTGGAATCCATTGCTTATCAGTCTCGTGACGTCTTTGAAGCGATGATGTCGGATTTTGGTCAATCCATTCTGCAGCTGAGGGTAGATGGAGGGGCGAGCAACAGCAATATGCTGATGCAGTTCCAGTCGGACCTGATTGGACTCGACGTCCTCCGCCCACGGAACATTGAGACAACGGCAGCAGGTGCGGCCTCGTTGGCCGGCCTCGCAGCCGGCATGACGGATCTGGAAACCGGCGGGCCAGGACGCGAAATCGGCAGGACATTCATTCCCCATATGGAACGCGAAAAGGCCTCCCGCCTGCAGGAGCAGTGGCGGAAGGCCGTTCATAGGTCCATGAATTGGGTGGAGTCCTGAATATTTCCCAAATGATGCCGGTCATTGAATCAGTCGAACGCCATACAATCCGTAATCAGACTGTCCTTCGCCTACATCACCGGTCGTAAGACTTCGGACGAATGTGCCGTGGACAATGCTTTCCCTGCCAACACCGTCAACCCCGGTAAGGAAGAAGGATGCGAAGCCCTTGATGGTGACTTTTTTCCGGCCGTTGACCGCCATGCTGTCAACAATGACAATCGTAATTAGCAGCGGACAGTCCGATTCGAACTCTGCCGCCGTGCATTTTGGATTGTGCGTGCATTCGGCCAGCAGCGACGTGACGCCCGTATAGGTGGGTCCGCTCATGTTGCCGGGTTCAGTATCGATTTGATCGCCAACCATAAGGCGGCCGTCATATCCTTCGACAATGTTGTCAAGATAGTTCGAAGCGCCGTTCCCATCCAGGGCAATTGCGCCGTAATTGCCGGTATAACCACTGCCGCCGCCCTCTTTCAGCGTATAGGAGGCACCGAAGACCAAAGGCATGTCGGAAAGCGCAAATGGGCGGATGCCCTGGCTCACGCTCAGTACGGGCAATACTTTTGCGGCTGCCCTGGAGTGGGCGGTCGCCTTGTCAACGCCTAGTA
>CAZFWQ010000185.1:0-7701 GCA_964522755.1 uncultured Oscillospiraceae bacterium
AGGGAATTGGATTTCGTCATGAAATCCAGGCACATGACCTGCCCTGGCATATTGGAAGCGATACCCCGACCTGTGAATGTCAGGCAAGGAATCTGTTGTTTTCTCTTCATGCTCCCTGATGGAAAGCCAGTTGTCCTAGGATCGGTTCTTGAGAATGTTTCTCAAGCGCAAAGGGAAATCATTATGCCTCGCCTGCCAGAGTTTACCGGCAGCAGGGTTCGCGTATGCACCCCGGGAAGTGAAGAATTTGTTGACGCGGACGCAGATATCGTCATCGACGGAAACGCAGGGTTGTGGATGATTCTGACTTGACCCCCGGAAGCATGAAAGGTTGTCGACATGGCTGGTCTTCTCGGCGATATATGCCTGAATGTGGAAAACGGTTCCCTGCATTTCGGAAACAGCAGGATCGAACTTCGGTTTGATGCAGGAAGCGGCAGATTCACCGGCATCACGGGTAAATACGGTGACGTGCGCATTACGCCTGAACAGGCGGGATTTCCGGCGGTCGTGCTCAGGGTGGGCGGACGCCCGGCCGATGACGGCCTGATTCGCAACGGCAGGAGGCTGAACATCGATGATGCCCGTGAAATCGGAAACCACTCGGTTTTCACCGGATACGCAGCCAGATGCGAAGGCAGCCGTGTTTCCCTTGAACTGACATCGTTTGAAGAAGAATGGGAGATTGTTTCGATATTCAGCATGGAGGAAGGCGGTGATACCATCCGCCGTGATATGAGGCTCCATTACCTGGGCGAGAGGGAGGCCGTACTAAGAGATGTAAGGTGGAACCTGCCTGTTGCATGCATTTCAAGTCCGGACGCCTGTTTCGTCCAGGCTCCGGACTATCCTGTCGTGACTGACTTTCCCTTGAATGACATTCCCTATGGTCTTTGGTCTGCCCTGGATTCCGAAAATGCGACGGACACAGGCCGCAATCAGCATGGCGCAGACACTCCGGGTTCTCTGGCAGGGCTTGTGGGCCTGAGCAGCGAAAAAGAGCCGGTCTGCCTGATGGCATGGGCTTTTACGGCGACTGAAACATCCCTTATGGAAGCCTGCAGAATGGGCAGCGGTATTGCATTCTCCCAACTGCACCTGCTTTCAGACCGGTTCGAACAAGGGAAGACGCTTAAGGCAGGCAGCCAGTATATCCGCCTGGTGCGAGGGGATTGGCAGGCTGCAATGGACTCCTTTCAGCGGTGGTATGACGAGGAAGGCCTGTCACCGCCATCGGATGGCCCCGAATGGATGAATGGAGCCGCGATATATGAAGTGCATGTCGGCAATGCCCCCTTCATCGGCGGAATCAGTTATGAACCCTATCCATGCATGGGGGATCTGACGCGAGACCTGCCCAGGATCAAATCGCTGGGATTCGAGGTTCTGCAGTTGATGCCTCATTGGCCGTACTGCGGCTATACGGTCTTCCGATATGAGGACATCGGCGTGCAGTACGGGAATGAGGCGGAGTTCAGGGCGATGGTGTCGCTCGCGCATGCAATGGGGATGAAGGTCATTCTTGATATTGTCATGCACGGGCCGTCCGACCGTGAGATCGTCCGCATGGACATGCAACGTTTCGGATCCCGCTATGACTTCATTTTCAGCCAATGGCTGAAAATGGCGGACGAGCAGTCTATTTATCGTCGGGAGCATCCGGACTGGTTCATGCTGGATGAGGAGGGACAGTGCGCCCATACCTATACCTGGGCTTTCGACCATGCCCATCCGGGTTTCCAGCGATATTTCATAAGCATGCTCAAATGGTATCTGCAGGAGTTTGGCGTAGACGGTTTCCGATTCGATGCCCCAAATTGGAACAGCATGCCAAATTGGAGGCGGGATCTGCAGGATCGGGCCAGCAGCTCCTATTACGCGTCTTGCACATTGCTTGCGCGGGCAAGGAAGGAAATCAGGGCTGATTTTCCCGGGACACTATTATTCACGGAGCCAAGCGGCCCGTTATTCAGGCACATCATGGACTGCACCTACAATTACGATGAAGAATGGCTGACAGGTTCTCTTTTCACACCGGTATCCCCGCGCGGCTACGCCGGCACAGCCACCCGCGCGGGAAACCGCATCACCGCCCGGCAGGCTGGCAGATGGCTTCATTTCAAGAACCTTGCCCTGCAGGGAAACGCCATGACGGTTCACCATCTTGACTCGCATGACACGTTCTGGTGGGGGGAACTGGCGCAGTTTCGCCGCGAAGCCTTCGGGCCGGAGGCCGCGGCAGCCATGTTCGCTGTCTTTGCGTTAATCGGCGGCGGTATCCTGTGTTACGCGGGGGCTGAAAAAGGCAGCGAGGAATTTTATGCGGGTTTGCTTCAGCTGAGGCAGAACATGCCGGAACTGCGGTTTGGAGGATGCGATTTCCTGTCTGCCATCTGCGAGGACGACGGCGTGATGACCTTTCTGCGAGGGTGCGGCCGGAGCAGCGTCCTGGTTGCCGTGAATTTGAAAAATGCTGGAATCCAGACCAGCATCAGCTTTCCAGCAGATCAGGCTTTTCTTGAACCAGACAGCCGTTTTTTCATTATCACCCTTTTTGGAGGCAACGGGGAAAAGACAAAAGAATCCTGCCCCTCTCTTTTGGAAGGCAAGATGGCATTATCCCTGGAACTCCCTCCCTATGGCGTGATGATTATGAAAATATGCGCAGGCCAGCCATGAATGTCTTCACTTGGCCATATGATTGTTTCGGCGCCAGGCAGCCGACTTCACTTTTCAGTCTTCACTTGGCCGACAGGTATTCTGCGATGCGGCCGAACAGGTGCAATGCGAGACAATTGTTTTCAAATCCCGCGGGCTGTTTGCCCATTCCTCCTTCAAACCGCAGCGTCGTTGCCATGATCCTGCCTTTGCCCCATGGTATTTCCACCAGATAGTCGGAGGCGGTGTTTTCCCGGCAGTCATAACGACGGATTACCGGGATGGCGCATCCGATTCCCATGCTTTCATATGCGTCCGTGTCAAATGCCGTATCGGTGGACAGGCTGAAATAACGCAAATCATCCATCCACGCCTGGCCCAGGTTTCGCACGACGGGATGCGCAAAGGTGCGCATCATGCCCTCTCTCCAGAACGCGACCTTCTTCACGGGCAGCTTGCCGTTCCCGCGCTGCATGTGGAAGACTTGTCCGCCTTGTTCCGCCCACTGCAAAATCTCCGGTGTCAGCCTCGTTGTCGCAACCAGGCCGCATATTCCCGGGTTCTCGCCGTCGGACAGTTCTCTGGCACCTGACCTCGCCAACACGGTGGACAATGCGTTGATCGGATCATAAAATGCAATGCCTTCCGGAAAGGAAGGATTGGGATAAACGAATACGGGCCATTTGTTGGCAATGAAGGTTTCCCCGGATTTCATCTCCACAGACAGGATGAACGCACTCGCCTCTTTGACAATGGGAAGGGTCAGGTTGATGCGGCACAGTTCCTGCACGCTGCCCCGGCAAATCGTGCCTGGCAAGGCACCCGTTTCACCTTTTTCGCTTGTTTCGCTTGTTTCGCTTGTTGTGATCCCATCGTCAAGCCTGTCGCCAATACAATGACTGTCGCCATCGACAAGACCGTCTGCAATATCGCTGCAGGCAGTCGCATTCTGACTGTCGGGGCACAGCTTCCAGCATACTGCCGGATTGGCCAGATCGGCTTCCGAATAATTGCTCGCCAGCATATGGAGTCCATATCGGCTCCCGCTGAAATAATTGAACCGTTCCCCGTTCAACACCCTGTCGCCGTTGATCCATTGCCTCGACAGGTCCCAGGCGGGAACCAGCACAAGGTCTTCATTGAACTGCCTGAAGCTGTCCATGTCGTATTTGGGCACCAGCGCATCGTCCAGCATGCCGGACGTGGCTATGGGCACGTCACGCAGACTTGTGATGACGTAGCCGCCAATCTCCGGAAAAGAGCGCGTCAATTCCATCGTCATTTTGCGATGCATCATCGCATGATTCACGGAAAGCTGCTCCAGCAAAGGAAAGTCAGCCGTGATTCCGTATTGTTCAGACCTCGCGTCCAGGACATCCAATCGAAAATCCGGTTTCAGCTTGCTGACGGGATTCGTTTCCCCGGACCCGGTTTCCCACCAGAGCCGTTGAACCCCAAGCTGACGTCTCACAACGGGAAGGCTGCGCAAAGTATCGCTGTCGCAAAACTCTCCGAAAAGCCAGGGGCGGATGTTGCGCCAACCGGGGGTAAACGTCTCCATGAGGTTTTCCATGTTCTGTAAATCCGCGTAAAAATGATAATCCGAATAATCCGCGAAGTCCACCGCCAGGCCGCCGTAACACTCCCCGGAACCGGAGTTGTCGCGAACCAGGGCTGAACTCATGTTTTTCGCCATATGGTACATCTTCTCGAGATCGGCACTGCCGACACTGTCGTCAAGCTCGCATCCCAAAGACAGCAGCACGACGGAAGGATGCCCGGCCAATGCTTCGATGATGCGTGGATATTCCCTCATGATTCGCTCTGCCAGCCGGGGCGTCGCCTCGGGAAGCCAAAGCGGCAGCTCCACCCATGTCAGCAGTCCGGCTTCATCCGCGGCACGCAGGTATGCCTCCCGGGGAATGTAAAGGCAATGCTTGACCATGTTGAAGCCGTAGTCCCTTATTTTTCCTATCTCTTCGCCAATCACGCCCGGAGACGGATTGGGTGAAATGAGGTCGTCATAATAACCCCAGTGCAAGACACCGCGCAGATAGACAGGATCTTCATTGAGCAGGATCTTCGTGCCTTCCGTCCTGATTGAACGAAAGCCAAAACGACATTCCGCCGTGTCATGCAGACATCCCGAATTCGAGGGTGTATGCTCCGATGCGTCAGAAGTACCGGTATCTCCCATTTCCAGACGGCAGTCGTAAAGAAAAGGATCACCTGGCGACCATGCCCGCGGAGAAGATGCTTTCATGGCGAACACATGCCAATTCTCGCTTTTTGGCTCCAATGTCACTGATGCGTCGTGAATGACGCATGTCATCCCGTCGGAAATCAGAAACCTGCAGGCGGCATGAAATGGTTCACTGCCCCGGTTGACGAGTTTTGCATGCACTTTCGCGGCACCATCAGGACTGCCTTCGGCATAGAGGCCTGAAATGAATGCTTTCCCTGACATTTCCAGTGTCACATCATCCCATATTCCCCCGAAAGTGCTGCAGACATCCGGAACAAAGCCGGACAGGACTTGCCTGAGCGGAAACCGATCCGTTTCATGGTACCCCGGCTTCCAGACAAGCAGTTCCAGAAGGTTGTCCCCATCAGGGTCGGCTGCCGCTGTCACATCAAAGGAGAAACTGTCCCAGATGCCCTCATGATTTCCAATGAGGAATCCATTTACAAATATGTCGCAATAATAGCTCACGCCGCTGAAGCGGAGCGTCAGCATGTCTGACCCGGCCGGAACGGAAAAAACCCTGTAGATTCTGACCGGGCCGCTGATGTCTTTCTTTTCAATGATATTTTCCCAACAACCGGGCACCGTCATTTCAAGCCCTGCGGGACAGCCCGGCACATCTGCACGCCACAGTCCGTTCAGTGATATTGATTTAGGCATGGGAATCTCCTTATCCGCATTGGAACCGAAATGTCTCTATCTGCCCCGGTTCAATTTCAACAGATAGCCTTGCACCTTCCATGGCATCAGGCAGCCTAACATCATCATCCATGGCAACAGATAGCCTTGCACCATCAATGGCAACAGATATCCTTGCGCCTTCCAAACCAACCGATTCCATCGCTTCACCAGCCAGATTCACCCGTGTGACCGACGAGATGAAGCCTGGCAAAACGAGGTCAAATCTGACATTCTCACTTGCAATGCTGAAAATCCTGACCTCGAATGCGTTGTCACCCACATTCCTGACCGAAGACAACGCAACGCCGGCGGGAATGCCGGACAGGAAAGACAGTGCACTGAAGCCTGAAGGCATGCCCGGCGAATGCGAAGCCTCTTTTCTGTCTGAATGCACGGCTGATGAAACCAGAGCCTCTTTTCTGTCTGAATGCGCGGCTGATGAAAACGAATCATCATTCCAAACCAGAGACGCTTCCGGAACCTCCCGCAATTGCTCCACCAGCGGCGGATGCAGCCAGCGATCTGCTGTTTTGCAACGATTCGGGAGCCCCCCGGCAGAGCCGTATTGAACCCCGTATTGAAAACGATGCACACCCAGGCATTGGGCTCCCGGCGTTTCAAGCGTCCATCCCCCGTTGCCCTTGCGCGTCAGCAGATCCGTTCGCGAGAGCCACCCCACGCAGCGCAGCAGGGTAAGCCGCAGTATTGCCTGCCCATCCACGTTTTCCGCCTCGTACTCGGGAAGGGGCGAGATAACCGATACGCCTTCGTCGCCCTTTCTCACTTCAGCAAAGCCATGCGTGGGATGGGTGGACTGCGGGTATTCCATCCAGTTTTCCGGAACAGTGATTCCGATGTTTCGGCGGGTCACCGCGAAAGTGCTCCATGAAGCACTTTCCAAGGCTTCGACGCCGGAAGGGAACTCCACTTGCAGCCGGTGGTCCTTCGCAAGGTTATCCAGTTCAAGTTCAAAATCCATCGTGTCGCTGCCAACCCGAAGCGTGGCAATCGTCCTGACCCGGCATGGAACTGTTTCATGGGCACGGCTCATGCGGTCTGGCGCAAGTCCTGCAGGAAGATCAATGACTGTTTCGACAGTCAGGCGCTGATAAAGGCTGCAGGTTTCGCATCGGACAGTGCCCGGCTGCGTGACGGTGACGACCCTGTCCCGTTTTGGCCACGAGTACGTATATTCATCGCCTGCATCGCCCTTGTCGACCAGTTTCCCGACACCGGAGCGAACAAGTCCGGACCGCTTTTCCAAAACTGTAAATGAACAGTCTGCATATTCGACCCGGTATGTTTCATTTTCCATCCATGACCTGCCGGTTTCCACTGGAACCTCCGATGCATGGCTGCATGCGGCAACCGTAAGCATATGCGCGCCGAAGTGTTCGGACGGAAGCATCATGGAAACCTGAAACCTGTTCACCTTGTATATTTCCGGCAGGTTCCCGTCACTGAGGCGGCGTTCATGCGCTTTGCCCGACCACAGGACAACATGAGGGACAACACTGCCGTTCTCATCGAGGATTTCCAATCCATGCGGCAAATCCGGATGATGGATGGTGTCTTCGCGATCCACGATGATGGATTTATCGAAGTCGACATCCTGGATGAGCACAGGGTTCATGTCTATCACGGCATTCACGTGGCAAGGCTGGCTATCCTTGGTCGGTTCAAAAACAAGCAGATGCGCCCCTGCGCCGTCCTTGCGGGGCATTCTTGCTCCAAGCAGCCCCGCAAGCCTGCGGAGCCACTCCTGCTGAAGCTGCGCCACGCTGGCGAACCGCGTGGCCATTTCCTCATGAACGGCATCTATGCTGCATCCGCAGATGGAATCATGAGGATGGTTTTCGAGAATTTTCTTCCAAAGGTATTCGCAGAAGCCTTCAAAACCGGTATGGATTCCGGAAATCCCCGCATATGCGTCCATCGGTTCCAGATAACGTTCCATCGTCTTCTGAACGGCATGGTTTTCAAGTTTCAGCCCGATGCGGGTGGACAGGGTCGACCCCAAAAGCAGCGTCCTGTCACCGGAACGCAGCTCCCCATGGTAAACCGAAAGCCCCTCCCCATGGTGGCCGGATAAAACCTCCCCTTGGCGGCCGGAGAAA
>CAZFWQ010000186.1:0-1295 GCA_964522755.1 uncultured Oscillospiraceae bacterium
TGCGATAAGATGATGGCGGTGATAATTATCCTTATCTTTCCATATGCGAGGAGGGTGAAACGTGTCTGGAGAAAAGAAATTCAGAACCGGCATGTCCGGGTACAACAAGGATGACGTAAACGAATACATCGAACGCATCTTGAGTGAATTTGACAATCGGCTCAAGGAAAAAGACGATGAAATTGCAAATTTCAAACTACAGCTCCGTGACGCGCGCAGCAAGCTGGACCAGGCCGGCACGGACGTGAGTACCGCCGCCAGGGACAGGGACAAGATTTCCCTCGTGCTCATCCAGGCGCAGCAAAAGGCAGACAGCATGGTCGAGGAAGCGCGGGGAGAGGCAGAGGCGGAAAGATCCCGTCTGGAGAAGATGCTTGAAGCCAACCGCGAAAACCTGATAGACATCAAGCGAGATGTGCGCGACATGAAGACGCATGTCGCGGATTTGTTCGCGAAATACGCCACCCAGCTCGGCGAAGCGGAAAGCCTAGTCGATGCGCGGGAACAATCGCACAGGGCATAGGGCGGAAAGCCCGGTCAACGTGTGGGAACAATCGCACTGGGCATATGGCGGAGGCGGACCCGATGCGCGGGCCGGACTGCCTGGCATGATCGGTCTGAATTGAATAGGGTGCTGGGGCTGTCTCAATAGAGACAGCCTTTGCCGTTATGATAGGGTCCATGATGCGGGAGCGGGAATCGTGCCGCCGCAGGATCTTTTTGGAGCGGAACACGGGATGCTGCAGCATGGAAAGGGAGGTCGTACAATGAATCAGGAGATGAATCATGAGATGAACCAGGAGATGAAGCAGAAGATGAAGCAGGAAATTCTCGGCCTTCTTGAAAAGAACAGCCGTATGACCGATGCTGAAATGGCGGTCATTCTTTCAGTTGTAGCGGATGAGGTGTCGGTGGCCGTCCGGGAATTGGAAACAGACGGGGTCATCCGCGGATACGGCGCGCTCATCGACTGGGAAAAATTCGGGCAGGAGTCCGTTACCGCATATATAGAAGTGCGTGTGACACCGCAGCGCGGACAGGGATTCGACAAGGTCGCCGAGCGGATATTCCAGTTTCCCCAGGTTCAGGGCTGCAGCCTGATGTCAGGCGGATTCGACCTGTTTGTGGTGATAGAGGGCAGGACAATGAAGGAAGTTGCATTGTTCGTGGCTGAAAAGCTCGCGCCCATCGAATCGGTTGTCAGCACCGCGACACACTTCGTCCTTCGCAGATACAAGGACCATGGGGTTCTCTTCGGACAGCAGCGCAGGGATGAACGGGAGGCCGTGGTGTTA
>CAZFWQ010000186.1:1305-7692 GCA_964522755.1 uncultured Oscillospiraceae bacterium
AAGGGAATGATTCGGCAGAGCGTTTTGAATACGCCGCCATCGGGCATCCGGAAATATTTCGACCTGATCAACGAGATGAAAGACGCCATTTCTCTCGGAATAGGAGAACCGGACTTCGAAACGCCCTGGTGCGTTCGGGAAGAAGGCATCTGGTCACTGGAAAAGGGCAAGACGTTTTACTCTTCCAATGCCGGATTCATCGAATTGCGCACGGAGATCTCCAAATACATGTCGGACAGGTTTTCGCTCCGATACGACGCGTATACCGAGGTGCTTGTCACTGTCGGAGGAAGCGAGGCGATAGACCTGTCGCTCCGCATGCTGGCCGGACCCGGTGACGAGGTGCTGATTCCCGAACCGTGCTTTGTCGCTTACAAAGGCTGCACCCTTTTCACGGGGGCGACAGCCGTCCCGATTCCCCTGAAGGCTGAAAACCGTTTCCGCCTGCAGCCCGATGAACTCCTGGCCGCCATCACGCCGCGTACGAAGGTACTGATACTCGGCTATCCGAACAATCCGACAGGAGCCACCATGGAAATTGAAGATTACGCAAGGATAGTGGATGTTCTCCGCGATCGGGACATCATGGTGATTTCCGATGAAATATACGCTGAACTCCTATATGAGGGGAAGCACGCTTCCATTGCCCAGTTCCCGGAAATGCGCGACAGGACAATCATTGTGAACGGGTTCTCCAAGACATACGCCATGACGGGCTGGCGCATCGGCTTTGCCTGCTGCCACCCCGACCTCATGGAGCAGATGAAGAAGATCCACCAGCTGACCCTCATGTGCAGCCCTACGACTGCCCAGTTCGCGGCCATTGAAGCCCTTCGGAACGGAGGGCCGGACGTGGAGCGGATGGTGGCCGAATACAACCGCCGCAGGCGACTGATGGTGGACGGGTTTCGAAAGGCCGGCCTTGACTGTTTTGAACCGGTGGGCGCCTTCTATGTCTTCCCGGACATACGGAAATCCGGATTGACCTCCGACCAGTTCTGCGAGCGCCTGCTTCTGGAGGAGAAGGTCCTGATGATTCCCGGGACGGCCTTCGGAGATTGCGGCGAAGGTTTTGCACGCGCCACTTACGCCAATTCTCTCGACAACATACGGGAGGCCCTGGCACGTATCGGGCGGTTCATGAAAAACCATGCCGGCGCGATTGTCTGAGGTGGTCTTGGATTCATTGCAATTGTTACAAATTGTTCACACTTTTTTCAACTTCATCAGCCATAATGAGTAAAGGATCGGCAGGATGTCGTTTGAGCTTCTTTCGTGGTGCCTCAACGGGCCCGGCGGACAAGCCTCACGTGTCGCCCTTGCCGTGCCGGAACCGGATACAGGGTTGTCAGCCTGTCAAGCAATAGGAGGAAAAAATGATAGAAATCACCAACCTGACAAAAACGTACGGGAAGAACAAGGCAGTCGACGATATCACTTTCACGGTCAACAAGGGGGAGATCCTGGGTTTCCTCGGTCCGAACGGGGCAGGCAAAACCACGACCATGAACATCCTGACGGGTTTCATCTCATCCACGTCCGGTACCGTGAAGGTGGACGGATTCGATGTGCTGGAAAAGCCGGAGGAAGTCAAGAAGCGCATCGGCTACCTGCCGGAGCATCCGCCGCTGTATCTGGACATGACCGTGACGGAATTCCTGGACTTCTGCGCAAATCTGAAATCAGTTCCAAAAAAGGACTGGAAGAACCAGAAGGTCGACATCATGGAACTTGTGAAGATCTCCCACGTCAGCCACCGCCTCATCAAGAATCTCTCGAAGGGCTACAGGCAGCGCGTAGGCCTTGCACAGGCGCTTGTCGGGACACCCGACGTGCTTGTGCTCGATGAACCGACGGTTGGCCTCGACCCGAAGCAGATCATCGAAATCCGCAAGCTCATCAAGGCACTCGGCAAAAACCACACCATCATCCTCTCCTCCCACATCCTGCCGGAAGTCAGCGCCATCTGCGACCGCGTCGTCATCATCGACAAAGGGAAAATCGCTGCCATCGACACCCCGGAAAACCTCGCCAGGAAACTTTCGGACTTCTCCCGCTTCAGCATCACGATCGCGGGTCCTGAATCCCGCGTGAAAGACGCCCTGCAGGAGGTCTACGGCATCAAGTACCTGGAAACCCAGGGCGGCGCGTCGTCCAGAGACGAATTCAGCTATATCGTAGAGGCAGACAAGGAACTGGATGTCCGCAGGCCTGTTTTCCATAAATTAGCAGAACGCGGTTTTCCGATTCTAGAACTGAAGTCCATGGGCATGTCGCTCGAAGACATTTTCCTGCAGCTCACAACGACTGAAACGAAGGAGGACTGAGCATGCTTGCCATCATGAAACGCGATTTCCGCTCCTATTTCAATTCACCGATCGCCTATGTGCTGATCGGGCTGTTTGTTTTCATCATGTCCATCCTGTTCATGGGAACCGTCCAGGGCGGCAGCGCCGATTTCTCGAACGGCTTCGCCAGCATGAACACACTGCTCCTGTTCATACTGCCCATCCTCTGCATGCGGGCTTTCACGGAAGACAAGAAGCAGGGAACAGAAGTGCTGCTGCTTACGTCTCCGAACAGCCTGGCATCCATCGTGGCCGGCAAGTTCCTCGCCGTATACGGCGTATTCCTCGTCATGACGGCCATCACGCTCGTATACCCGCTCGTTCTCTTCGTGTTCGGAAAACCGGAAGGGCTCATCATCCTCAGCTCATATGCCGGCTTTCTGATTTACGGGGCCGTGTGCGTGGCGATGTGCGTGTTCGCATCCTCCCTCACGGAGAACCAGATCGTATCCGCCGTCATCGGGTTCGTCATGCTGTTCCTCCTCATGGTCATCGACTATCTCGCAAGCCTCACTGGCGGCGTGATTGGACAAATACTCACGTGGCTGTCCCTGAATGAACGTTATCAGCAATTCAGCCAGGGCATTTTCGATGTGACGTCCATCGTGTTCATGTTGAGTTTCGCGGCAGCTTTCGGTTACTTTACGGTTCGTGTCCTGGAGCGCAAACGCTGGAGTCAGGGGTGAAATGATGAAAAACGGCAACAAAAATGCAAAATGGTTCAGCAGGCGCACGATGCGGTATGGGTCATACGCCTTGATTATCTCCATCATCGCCATGTCGCTGCTGGTGGCGCTCAACGCCATCCTGGGCATGGACAGGATCCGCACGGCGCTGCGGGTGGACATCACGACGAACAAGCTGTTTTCCATCGGTGCGGAGACTGTTACCGTACTCAAGGATCTCAAGAAGGATGTGGAATTCATCATCCTGCTTGATGAAGTGGATTTTTCCAGCACCATGCTCAAGGAGATATTCAAGCAGTATGATCTCAAGAGCGGCGGAAAGGTAAAGACCCGGTTCGTCGATATCGACAAGGATCCGCAGTTCGTGAAACGTGAATTGGACCCCGACAGCATCACCGGTATCTCCAAGGGCGACCTTGTCGTGAAAAGCGGCAAGAAAGTCCGCCTCATCACACAGGGCGAACTACAGGACACACAGTACGACCAGCAGACCGGACAGACTTACAGCAACGGCCTTCTTATCGAACAGGCATTCACGGGCGCCATCCAGAATGTCACATCCGATTTCACGCCGGTGGTCTATTTCCTCACCGGGCATGGCGAGATGACACCCGATTCAGACCTCAGCACGCTCAAGGGCACGCTTGACATCAACAACTACAAAGTGGACTCACTCACAATTGCAAAGGGCATTCCCGAAGATGCGTCCGTCATCGTCATGGCCAATCCGTCCATAGACCTTCTGGGTGAAGAGACGGCCATCCTGAGCGAATGGCTCAAGAGCAGTGGCGGCGACATGATCGTCTTCGCGGACGCGAATCCGCAGGCTGCCGACATGCCGAACCTCCAGAGCATACTGGAGGCCTACAACCTGAAGCTGAACAATGACCTCTTCATGGAAGGCAACCAGCAGAATTACCTTGACAAGGCGAACTTCGTCATTCCGCGGGTAGCCGCGAACGAGATCACGACGGAACTCGATGCGAATTCAGTCATGCTGCTCCTTCCGAACGCCCGCACCGTGGAAGTGCTGAGCAATACGAAGGAATGGCTCACCAGTTTCCCGATTTTCCAGACATCCGAAGAAGCTGCACGCCTGGATGCGTCGTCAGGATATCAGACTCCCGTGCCCGGCACGTTCCTGATGGGGGCCGCCACGGTTTCCAAGGGTGGTTCGAAGGAATCCCGCATGGTGGTCCTGGGCAACGCCGCATTTGTCAGCAACAGCGGCATGAACCTGACGAATGACAACGGCAAGCGCTATATCCTCACCATGATCAACTGGATGCAGGATAAAACCGACCAAATCATCATCCCCGCGAAGGACAATGCGACTCCGGTACTGACCATGACCGCCCAGAGCACTTTCATCGTGTTTCTGCTTCTGACGGCCATCCTGCCGCTGATCATCATCGGTACCGGTGTCTTCGTCTGGATGAGGAGGAGGCACCTATGAGAAACAAGGGACGGATCATCGCCTTGCTGGCTGTGGTCGCGGTGCTCTTCGCAGCCTGGTTCCTCCTGAGCCGCCTTCCTGCGAAAACGGATGCGGCACAGGTGTCACCCTCCCCTGCAGATACGGTCAACGAGTTGGAAATAGTTCCTTTCGGCCAGTCCGAAATCAGCACGGTTGTCATGGAAACGCCTGAGGGCACCCTGACGATGCAAAAAAAAGAAGCCCGCGTTGAACAGAGGACCCCGGACCAGAATGGAGCGGTCACTTCGACCATAGCCGACATCACGCTGTGGGAGAGCAAGGACATGGATGTCGACACCGATGCGGTGGCAGCCGTGGCGTATGGCGGCGGCTATCTGACAACCCTTCGCCGGGTGGTTGAAAACGCCACTGCCGAAGACCTTGTGAATTTCGGCTTCAGCAAGATTTGGAAACTCACCTTCACGTCGGCGGACGGAAAGACCGCAGCGGTCATTATCGGCGACCTTACGCAGGACGAAAACGGTTATTACGTGATGACGCCAGGCAATCCGGCCATCTACACGGCAGGCACCTATTCCGTTTCACCAATGAAAGCGGATCGGCTGGCGCTGCAGAACAAAAACCTCTATCACAGGACGGACACGCTGATGATCGACATAACGGCCATCAAGGCCATGCGGGACGGAAAACCTCTTTTTACTGCGGCCATCGGGGATGATACATACTGGCATCTTTCTGAACCGGTAAAAGTCCAGGGCGATATCACCGTATTCGGCACCATGCAGACAGCCCTCGCAGCTGTTAAGGCTTCAGAGCATTTGAAGGCGGATGCGGCGAATCTGTCCAAGTTTGGCCTTGACAAGCCAAAATACGAGTTCACTTACATGGTGGTCGACAAGGAACACACCCTTCAAATCGGTGGAACGGATCCTATCAGCAAATACCTCTACTGCAGAATCGACAATGCCGATACGATATTCACGCAGGATCCGACTCTTTTCACCTTCCTGGACAAGCCGTTCGTGGAAATCATCGACAAATTCCTCTACATTCCCACCATCTACGATGTTACCCACATGACGATCACCGTGGACGGCCGGGTGGATGTGATTGATCTGGATGTGCCGACTCCGAAGCAAAACCCGGACAATACGCTCCCGGAGATATATGTCCTCAATGGTGTGAAGCTTACGGGTGATGACAGCATCTCCGGCCTCAAGCGCTATTACCAGGGAGCCATCGGCGTACGCGCGGACCGGGTGGATTTCGAAGCGAAGCCCGTCTATAAGCCTGAAACATCCATCTTGACCATTGAGTACGTCATGAGGAACAGGACCGACGAGTACATGAAGGTCGAACTGATCCCGACACCGGACGGATATGGCTACTATGGCATGCGCAATGGCGAGTATTCCGGTTTCATCATTTCCAGGACCCAGATGGACGAAGACAGCATGGGAATCCGTGCGGGCTACAAGGAAATGCTGGACAAGATAGCCAGTGACGAAGCTGCCGCCGCGGCAGCCACTCCGACACCGGCCCCGACACCTACCCCGACACCGGAAGCGTCAAAGTAACAACCAGGTTCAAAACCAGGTTCATAATCAGGTTGAAAATCAGGTTCATACACAGGTTGAAAATCAGGTTCATAATCAGGTTGAAAATCAGGTTCATAATCAGGTTTCCATATTTGGGGCTGTCTCGCAGGAGACAGCTCCAAATGTGGACAACGACAAGGGGAGATGTCATCAGTACATCTCTTTTTATTTTAACAATTATGTATACAATGTGCGAAATATACGAATTTGAATTAGTAAAAATCATGAATATGAAATGGTTTGCAGGATTTATTGTAGAATATATATCATAAAAAGATTGAACTGTGGCCCTGATGTTTGATATAATGGTGGCATGC
>CAZFWQ010000187.1:0-7594 GCA_964522755.1 uncultured Oscillospiraceae bacterium
TGGCCAACTCCTTCATGCAGGCACCTTCCGGATATGTGCTGCGAAACGGCCGCGCGGAAATGACGGACTTTTTCGCGCTGATTTCAAATCCTCATGTCCACCTGCAGTTTAGCCATACGTTCACAGCCGCGCTCACCACGGCTTCCTTCTTCATGGCGGGCGTGTGCGCATGGAAAATCCTGAAAAAGCAACAGGCGGACGTGTTCATGAAAGGGCTGCGCATCTCCGCGGTCACCGGACTGGTTGCCATCCTCATGACGGTCTTCATAGGCGACTTGCAGGGCAAGCAGCTTGTCCAGATACAGCCGATGAAAATGGCGGCGGCGGAAGCCTTGTGGGAATCGCAGGAACCGGCGGCCCTGAGCCTGTTTTCCATCATCGACGAGAAAAACGGCCGGAATACCTTTGAAATCGCGGTGCCGAATATGCTCAGCTTCCTCAGCTACGGAAACTTCACCAGTCGCGTGCAGGGAATTCATGAACTGCAGGCGGAGTTTGAGGCGGATTTCGGTCCGGGAGACTACATTCCGCCCGTCACCATTCTTTTCTGGAGTTTCCGGATTATGGTGTTTCTGGGATCTTTCCTGATTCTGGCGGCTGCGGTCGTGCTCTGGCTTCAGCGGAAAAACCGGATAGCCGGAATGCCGTTCATCTTGAAATGCCTGATTGCCATAGCACCGATTCCCTTGATCTGCAATCTGACAGGATGGGTTCTGGCAGAGCTTGGCAGGCAGCCATGGCTGGTTTACAGGGTGCTGCGGATCGAAGACGGC
The DNA here is from genome assembly GCA_964522755.1 of uncultured Oscillospiraceae bacterium. Classification (GTDB taxonomy): domain Bacteria; phylum Bacillota; class Clostridia; order DSM-8532; family DSM-8532; genus JAEWSN01. The sequence continues at coordinate 774 of CAZFWQ010000187.1, forward strand.
ATAACCCCTTCCCTCACACCCGGCGTGGTGATGCTGACGGTTGTTGGCTTTGTCCTGCTGTACGGCGTGCTGGCGGTGGCCGATTTCTACCTGATGCTGAAAACCGTCAAGACGAAGGAGGTGTGATCATGGACCTGAATGTGTTGTGGTTTTGCCTGATTGGCGTGCTCTTTGGAGGTTTCTTCTTTTTGGAGGGCTTCGATTTCGGCGTGGGCATGTGGGTTCCGTTTCTAGGCAGGAATGATTTGGAGCGGCGTGTGGCCATCCATTCCATCGGACCGGTATGGGATGCGAATGAAGTGTGGCTCCTGACTGCGGGCGGCGCCATGTTCGCAACATTCCCCGGCTGGTATGCGACGCTTTTCAGCGGGGGATATCTGGCGCTGTTCCTTGTGCTGGCTGCTTTGATTGTGCGGGGCGTGTCGTTTGAGTTCCGGGGCCGTGTGGAGTCCAGGGCATGGAAAAAGATGTGGGATGCCGGATTGGCAGTTGGAAGCCTGCTCCCGCCCCTGCTGCTGGGAGTGGCCATGGCAGACCTTCTGGCGGGCTTGCCCATCAACGCTGCCGGTGACTATGCTGGCAACTTCTGGAACCTGCTGACTTTACAAGGCTTGCTGACCGGTGTCATGGCCGTGTCGGTTTTCCTGTATCACGGAGCCGTATACTTGAGTCTGAAGGTGAATGGCGTTGTGCTTGATCGCGCTCGAAAAGCGGCTGACATAAGCGGAATTCCCGCTCTTGCATTGGCTTCCCTGACTGGATTGTCCGCTCTTTTTATAACGGATGCGGGAAAACATCCGTTCGCAATCATGCTGGGCATTCTGGCAATCGGCCTGCTTGGCGCATCCTATTGGTTTTCAAGGAACAGGCGTCACGGCTGCGCACTCCTCATGAATGGCCTCTCCATCGCGGGAGGCATCGCGTCTCTTTTCGCGGCCCTGTTCCCACGCGTCATGGTATCGACGCTGTCTCCCGACTACAATCTGACCATATATAATTCCTCTTCCACGCCCTACACGCTGAAAGTCATATCCATCATCACATTGACCGTGCTGCCCATTGTCATCGGGTATTTCCTTTGGACATACCGGGTGTTCCGGCACAGGGTGGACCCGAAAAAACTGGAGTATTGATTGCATGCAAAAGCTTCCCAGCCATTTGGCAGTTGCCCTGTTTGGTCCGTGATAATGCCATGCCGGAGGTTCATTGGTGTGATACATGCCTGATAAGCGACTTTTGAATGAACTGCGCAGCTTGCGGGCCTACAAGGCCGCTTTGGTCTTGAACGGCATCGCCGCCTTCATTGCGGTCCTGTTGCAGTCGCTGGCGATGGCGAAAGCAGTGGATGCCATATTCATGCGGCATCAGGCTTTTTCTTCCCTCGCACCCTGGTTCCTGCTTTTTTTTGGTGTTGTCGTTGCCCGGTTCGGAACAATCTACTTCTTTGAACGGTTTTTCCGGAAAACAGCCAGGGGCATCAGGAACGGGATTCGGATGAGATATGCTGCGCACCTGCTGTCCGGGGCTGCTGACGCGACAGGTGCATCGGCATCGGGTTCAGGTGCGGGTTCGGGTTCAGGTTCGGGTTCAAACACCGGTTCAGGTTCAGGTGCGGGCTCAGGTGCGGGCTCAGGTTCCCGTGCGGCTGTTTTTTGTGAGGCGGCCGATGCGCTTGACATCTGGTATGCCGAATACCTGCCCCAGTTTGTGCTGGTGGTCCTCATCGTCCCTGCCATCCTGCTGACAGTCCTGTTTACTGACCCTGCTTCCGCTGCACTGATGGCGGTCACGATTCCCACCCTTCCACTTTTCCTGGCATTGGCCGGACACGCGGCAAAAGAAGCAAGTGAAGCACGGCTTGTGAGTTTGAAGCGGCTGGGCGGATCCTTTCTGGATTTGATGAGGGGCATGGGCACGCTCATTCTTTTTGGCCATACGGGCACCGGACGGCGGCGTGTGATGGAAAGCAGCGAGGCATTCCGGAAAACGACCATGGAAGTGCTGCGTGTTTCCTTTTTGTCCGCCTTTGTCCTTGAACTGGCAGCCACCATTGGCACAGCTCTGGTTGCCGTTTCGCTTGGCATGCGGCTCTTTTATGGAGGCATGTCTTTTTTTCCGGCTTTTTTCATCCTCCTGCTCACGCCGGATTTTTATCAGTCCATCAGGAAGCTCGGTGCCCGGTATCATGCCGGGACTGCCGGTCGCGTTGCGGCAGACGCACTGTGGGTACCAGAAGACCGGGTGCCAGAAGGCCGGGCACAAGAAGACCGGGTACCTGCAAACCGGGTGCCAGAAGGCCGGGTACCTGCAAACCGGGTGCCAGAAGGCCGGGCACAAGAAGACCGGGTACATGAAGAATGGATGTCGGGTCCCATTGTCGTGGACACGCCTCATGCCGTGGACCGGATTGTCATCGACAAGGTGACCTATCGATATCCCGATGCCCTGCAGGATGCCGTCGCATGCTTCTCTGCCGTTCTTGAGCCCGGAAGGGTCACTGCCCTCGTAGGCCCGAGCGGCGCGGGGAAAACGACGCTGACCCGCCTCCTGATGAACCTCCTGATACCCGATCAAGGTGGAATTTCATGGGAAAACGGAACCAGGACAGTCGGCAGGGGTGATGTGGCACTGGTCCCGCAGCAGCCGTTCCTGTTTCATGATACGGTGCTGGACAACATCCGGCTGGGGAGGCCCGGCGCGACCGAAGAAGAAGCGATCGCCGCAGCCATTCTCGCGGATGCGGACGGTTTCATAAAGATGATGCCGAACGGGTATGGAACAATGCTGCAGGAAGAAGGGAAGAACATCAGCGGTGGGCAGGCACAGCGAATCGCCTTCGCGAGGGCTTTTCTCAGGCAGGTCCCGGTTGTCGTGGTCGATGAGGGGACATCGGCCTTGGATGCGGAAAGCGTGGCCCGTATCCGCAAGCTTTGGCAGCACATGGGCAGGAGTCGAATTGTCCTTGTCATTGCCCATCGTTTGGAAACCGTGCGGGAAGCGGATTGCATCTGGGTGATGGACCAAGGCGCAATCTCGGGAATGGGCACGCATGAGGAATTATTGTCCGGAAACCGCCTGTATCGCGAATTGACGGCAGTATGGGGGGATGGGGCATGAAAAAAACGGCGCATCCCGTTGTTCCCCATTCATCAAACCGTGCCCTGGCTGCCTGGCTGAAATTCCTTGTGGCCGGGAATCCCGGCAGCGTGGTTTTGGCTGTCGCTTTGGACTCCATGGCTGTCCTGTTCTCTGCGGGACTGTTGTGCCTGTCCGCGTGGCTTATCGCCGCAACAGCCCTGCGGCCGATGTTCGATGTGATCATGGTCCCGGTGGCCGGTGTCCGCTTCTTCGGAATAGGGCGGGCCGTGCTCCGGTATCTTGAAAGGCTGGCATCACACGATGCGACATTCAGTGCCCTCCGGGATCTGCGCCTGTCGGTATATGATCGCCTGACTGCAACGGGATTGGGTCATGGGTCAACTCGTCCGGGGTTCGTGAATATGGATTCCCGCCGCGGCGAACTCGTCTCGAGAATGGTATCGGATGTCGAAAACCTTCAGGAAGCCTTTCTGCGGATTCTGTACCCGGTGATGACCTCGATCTTCCTGATGACGGTCGGAACCGTTGTTCTGTGGCTTATCCACCCACTGCCCGGCATACTGCTGCTGCTGTTCTTCCTTCCGGCATTGGCGGCGCCGTTCCTCATCGGCCGAAAAGCGGCGGGACGATGGAAAGCCGGGGTCGAAGCACGACAAGGGGTCTATCATGCATTTCTGGAGATGGCACTTGGCGTGATGGAAATCCGCATTCACGGCCGTGAGCGAGATTGGCTGGCAAGAGTTGGCACAGCGGTCTGCACGGAGTCTGATGCGGAGTCCGGCATGGATGGCGCGGCCGCCTTGTCGTCCGCCCTGTCGGGTCTGTTTCCCTCATTGGCGGCCGGAGCGTTTCTCTGCGCCGGATGCTGGCTGTGTTCGACAGGCGTCTGGACAGGCGTTTGGGCAGCCGTATTGCCCATGGTGGCTTCAGCCGTATTCGAAACAACTGTCCCGTTGTATTCCCTTTATGGACGATGGGAAAAGACAGCTTCTTCAGCGAAGAGATTGTTCGGGGATGCGGGAGTGTCCGAGGAGATGGCAAAACCTGAAGGAACAGCAAAGCCTGAGGGAACGGCTAGGCCTGCGGGAACGGCTAGGCCTGCGGGAACGGCTAGGCCTGCGGGAACGGCAAAGCCTGAGGGAACGGCAAAGCCTGAGGGAACGGCAAAACCTGAAGGAACGGTAAAACCTGAAGGAACGGTAAAACCTGAGGAAACAGATAAATCCGGTGGAACAGGAAAGGATGCGGAAGAAAAGCACGAAACCGGGGCAACCGCTTCAGATCAATCGGAAACCCATGCTCCGGCAGATAATCGCAATGACGGCGAAAACCCGCCCTCCAGCCGGATATCAGCTGACAATGTCACTTTCGCCTGGAAGGAAGGATGCAGCTTGTTTGAAGAGGTTTCTTTCCAAATCGCTCCGGGAGAAATCAAGGTGGTTGCCGGCCACAGCGGCGTGGGGAAGACCACGCTCCTGAAACTACTCGTCGGGATGCTGCAGCCTGCTTCCGGATGCATTAGCCTGGATGGGATCGACATGTCGATTCTGGGCATGGAACGGCGGTTGTCTTTTTTCACAGTCGTAGAACAGCAGCCATGGCTTTTCCAGGCCACGGTCAGGGACAACCTGGAACTTGGTTTTCCGCCTGAAAGCGCGCTGCTTGCCAAACATGAGGGCAGGGTGAAAATGGATGAAGAAGCCGAAGCTGAAATGTGGTCAGCGCTGCAGGCTGTCGGATTGGCGGATCGGGTCCGCATGGAACCGAAAGGTCTTGATGCGTGGATTGGAGAAGACGGAATAGGTTTTTCCGGCGGAGAGCGAAGACGGCTGACCATCGCGCGAGCCATGCTGCGAAAGGCGCAGTTCATGCTTCTGGATGAACCGTCAGCCGATTTGGATACGGTGAACGAGCGACGCCTGATCGACCTGCTTCATCGACTGTCAGCCAAAGGAATGGCTGTCCTTATCGTCACGCACCGTCAGGAATGGCTTGCCGAGGTGGATGAAGTGATCCATCTCCGGGAGGCGGGAGAAGCAACTCCGCGGCAATGAATGGACAAAGCAGAGGAGGCAGCGCATGCACCTTGTCAGCCAGACTTATCGTTTTATCACACGGTTCATCAGACGCACAGGCCAGGATCGCGTATTGGAATGGGCTGCTCAGTTTTCCTTCTATCTGATGCTGGCATTTTTCCCATTTTTGGTGCTGCTGACAAATCTGGCATCACAGACCCAGCTTGTTGGCGTGAAAGTGTTGACCCAACTTGCGAATGTCCTGCCTTTGGAAGCTTACGAACTGGTGTTGGATACCGTGACGGATATCACGATATCACAAAAGCCCGATATATTGTCCATCAGCATGGTGGTTGCGTTATGGGCTGCTTCAAGCGGGGTATTTGCCCTGTCCAAAGGGCTGAACATGGCCAACAAGGTGGTGGAAACACGAAAACCGTGGATGGTTCGCGGTCTTTGCATCCTATTCACGCTATTGATTGTCGTATCGTTTTTCACGGAAATACTCATGATTGTTTTTGGTGATTTCATATTGGACAAGATATCGTCATTGTTCCGGGTCGCTGCTCCATTTCTTTTGCTGGGACGGTTGATCAGGATTATCGTGCCGATTGGCGTAGTGTTCATCACGCTGGCCATGATGTTTTTCCTGATCCCCAGCAGAAGGGTCAGATTTCGCCTGGTTCTGCCTGGCGCATTGTTTTCCACTTTCTTCTGGATGGGCACTTCCTGGCTTTTCTCCCTGTATGTGGATCGGTTTGGCCGGTATTCAAGGATTTATGGCGGACTTGGAGGCGTCATCATTCTGATGATTTGGATTTTCATCTCCAGCATCACCTTGCTGATGGGCAACGAAGTGAACAATTTATTGTTTCATCATGGTGAAACGGAGTCGGACGCCAAAAAAAATGCAAATATGACAGCGTGAAAACCCTGTTTCCAACCATGTCAGCATTTCAGGAGCGGGCATTTGCATCGCCGGCAGTTCTGATCGCTGATGGGATTCATGGTGAGGCAGGCGGCACAGAGAATTTCTGAATCCCTTGATTTATCATATTTTTCATAATAGGTTGATCCCTTATGGTGACGCACCCGGTCCCCTTCCTGATAATAATTGTACATGGCAGGCTGATCCCTGAAAGTGTGATTGTATTTCTTTCCGCTTTCCCGCCGCACGGTGAAGCGATATTCAATGTAATGGCGGCTGACGGTTGAATCGTCATCTCTTTGTGTGCGGCGGGCACTCCTTTTGTCGATCACGACGCCGTCCCATGTGCTGTCGGTTCCCTTGCGCAAGGTCTGGACAATGGCGATGAGAAGGAACATCCCCCCCAGAATCATGCCGTAATACAGAGATTGCGGGAATTCAACCTCACCGCTCGCACTGCCGTAGATTGGCATGCCGACCATTGCGATGATGGCCAGCACCACGGCGAAAATCAATGCGTACTTTGAGGATGACTTTTTGTATTTTGAAAAAGCCGGATCATTGATTTTTGGAGAAAATCCTATCAGGCCATTGCCAGTGGGATATGGCTCCGGACCGGACTGCGTGGGAAATCCGGATTGGGCGTAACCCTGAAATGTTTGAGGATAAGACTGCGGGGATTGCTGATAAGACTGGGGAGATGGCTGATAAGGTTGGGGAGATTGCTGATAAGGCTGGGGAGATGGCTGATAAGGCTGGGGAGATGGCTGATAAGGCTG
>CAZFWQ010000188.1:0-7590 GCA_964522755.1 uncultured Oscillospiraceae bacterium
AATACCAAGTTGTCAGAGGCAGATCTTTTACCTGTACTGCAATCTGATGGAACGATTACCACACCAGTTCTTTTTAAAGATTTCCAAAAGTCTTGGGAGCAAATACAAACAAATAATGGCGTAAGAGTACATAGCAGTTTTATTGAAGCAGCCTCAGTGCAACAAAATCCTGATCCTAGTTATTTTCCAAAACAAGAATCAATTCAATATGATGGTCTAGGGATTCAGACAGTCGTTTTTGGTCACACACATGCACCACTGGTTCAAACATTTAAAAATGGTATAACTGTTATAAATGATGGCTCTTGGGTTGACACTCGCACTGGCAATCAAAACCCGACGAGAACTTTTGCTGTTATTACAACAGGCAAAACAGATTCCTACAATTTATACCAATACAAAGACGATGGATCACTTGCTAGAGTGACAACACAACTTACATTGCCAGCGGCAAAATAATGTATCACAATGGGGTCAGGCCCCATGAACAAAGTGTGAACAAAAAGTGGAGTTAGAGGAGGATGGCTTCGAGAGAGGCTGTCCTCTTCTTGTACTCCTCAACCCATTTGTAGAGGGTCCCGAGAGGAATTCCAAGGGGAGCAGCTACATCAGGGCAGCTTCTTCCCTTCTCGGTAACCAACAGGACCGCCACTCTCTTGAATTCTCTATTATGATTTCAATGACATCTTATTTTCCAACAACGATTTTTTTATCAATAGAGCTTAAGAACCCATCATAATGTAATGTGTAATATGGTTCTTTTGACATTAAGAAAATAAGCCATCCCGACGATCTTCCTTGCGACGGAAAATCAATTGCTTCTAAATAATTGTCTAGGGTAAATGTTGTTTCCATATCTGTATTATGTGTTATGCCATTTGGTGTCGATAATGCAATAAATATTGGGTTTACATGTTCCGTTGATTCACCTTGATTATAAGCAGAAACACCCACCCAAACGAAAACAGAGCGCTCATTTCACGTCGAAGTGCGCTCATATATATCAGAGCATAAAATTGGACAAACAATCTGCCATCCATTGCCGGGGAGGTATGCACCCTCAAACGCTTCATGTCCAATTGGTTTTTCAAATCATCAAAACACTTTTCAACCACATCCTTATCGCGATAAATGCAGTTTGGCGGTTTCGAGGTAACTGAATGTTTCGATGATGTTGTGCAGTTTGCTGACATCGCTTATGTTTTCGGGTAATCGATGGTAATAGGCCGGCAACCGGCTCTCCTGGCCAATCAACATTGCAAGATTGACCTGATTGAGCTTCTCACCGTCCCGGTTATAGCCGTACTTCACATACTCATTCATTTCAGAATAGGAGGAATGTAAGGTGATGTCATAACAAAGGTAGTCATTCTCAAGAACCTTTTTACTCTATCTGGCGAAGAAACTTTGGATGCCGTCTTCCTTGATAGCAGGAAGGATTTCACTGATTCGTTGACTCGTCAATGGCTTCTCGTATGGATGAGAGTGACTCTTTGACAAGGATTCACAGCGACTTAATGCACCGCCATGAATCGCAATATATTGGGCCATGCTGAGCATCTGCTCATATTCCTTTGGAAAACTGGCTTTCACCACTTTTTCCAGCTCAGCTTAGCTGTTACATGCTCTAAAATAATACTTGGACCAATGACTGATGCTGTTGCAGTCACGGCTGGATCCCTGACAGCCACCTGCTGAGAAACTAATCGCTTTGATGGAATGAATGCCCCAGTTTTCGGATCTATTTTCCCCACACAAACCTGTTTGTTTCGTGATTGTTTTTTTACCGCGTCCCAAGCCGAAACTGCTTCATACACATACGTGATTCCTGTTTCCCTGTTCAGATGCTCCACTCTGCATGCCATAGAAACACCTTCTTTTTATGGTTGCTATTGTAACCTTTTCAAAGGTGAATGTTAAGTGGTAAAATGCTTGAAATCCTTTTATTTCAACGCTTTCATGATATAATCGTTACAAAGTGGTCGGGGATTTAGGCTGCATGCGTATTCCATAGAATGCGGGGTACCCAGTTGATTAGTTCTAGATTGCGAAGAAGTCGCGATTTTCTGCAAGCAATCATGTTGGGAATTGCGTTTCGCAACTTTCCGGCGTCCATGTATCCATGATACTGCCGCAATAGCCCTAAACCTGATAAATAATCCTCCGAATGGATTCAACGGACAATCCGAACTGTTCAGCTAGTTGTTCATGTGATTTTCCGGATTGATGGATTTCACGTATGCTGTCATTTCTCTCCCGGTAATAAGCTCTTGAGCCGGAACCTTCTCCCCATTTTTTTCGCTCGTTGATCATAGGTATGTAAATGGCTTCACCGGCAGCGTATTTCTGCAGTTCACGAAGCAATACATCCGGTAGGATAAGAGCCGCGTTTTTATAATGCATTCCCGTCTCACCTTCCGGATTCATTGATTTTTTCCTGCCTGTACCGCCAAAAACTCATCAAGGCTCTGATACTTTTTTAACGTGACATTCTGTTCTTTCAATGTGGTTACTAGGTAATTCTCAAGGTTTTTGGCCTGTTCCGCAAAAGGTTCCAACTGTTCATATTGGAAAGACCCCAACAAATCCATTCGCTTCAAACCGAATTCATCCTGTATGGAATCGAATTCAATCTGCAGATAGCAGCCAAGTTCAAAAGCACTCTTGAAATCATGAATGCTTGTATAATATTCAATCCTGCGAAATGAATATCGCGCTTCATAGTACCAGGCGGCAAGGTCCTCTTCATTGATGTTTCGTGCTACATGAGATTCCGGCTTGTTTGACAGGAAGAAATCCCTAGTCAATTTTAGGAGGGCATGAGTCTTCTGTCTGATCTCTTCCACCTGCTGTGCTTTTATGATTTCCAGGCATGCCGTTTCATATCCAACCGGCTTTGCTGTCATTTGCATAACCTGATTAATCATCTGCCGTTTCCCGAAACCTCCTATCAGATAGGTTTCATTGAACGTCGCTATCGCAATCGAAGTATAATGCATGATGCCTCCGGCCGCTTTGCGTACATGGCTTAAGTCATCATCAAAAGACATGGTTTTGAAAATGTCCATGGCCGCATCGATTTTTTCCAATGCCTTTGGAAAGGTGAATTTCGGTTCTTTCAACCTTTCACGTAAAGTTTCTTGTAATTTCAAGAACCGTGCTTTTTCTTCCTCGGTTCTTGCATAAAGAACCTCACCCTGCATGAGGGCAAAGGTGATGGTTTCGTTCAGATTGGCGATGCCCTCCAGTCTTTCCCAGGACATGGGAAATAAGTCATAGCCCATGTCTTCAATGATAAAAGTCTGTGACAGTCGATTGCCCCGTTCCGTGGCTGGTATAAAAAAATCCAATGTCATGTTTTGTTCATCAGTGGGAACTTTGCATGCACCCATCTGTCCGATGAGAAGGGCTACGTCATTCCTGTATTCTGTTGTGATGGTACGGATTTCCCACTGTATCAATTCATTGTCTATGTTTTTCATGTATTCTCCCTCCAATTCTTGATTAAGAGCTTGCCATATCTCTATTGTATATTGCGTGATCCGCTCCAGCAATCTCAATAACCATTATAATCATTCATGACATGAATGACTCTATAAGGAGTATGTTTATTGGAAGTCTCCAGGACTTCGTGCGAGTTTTTCTATTCACCGGTCATCATTTGTTATCGACCACCACATCGGCAATATTCAATCTTGCATTTTCAGCTGATTGTATAGTGAAATTATACTATACACTCTGCAAGGAGCGGTTCGCATGTCCTTGGATATAAACACCAAAGTGCCCTTGCCAATGCGCGGGATCGTGAAGTACAGTCTCGAAATGGCCTGGCTGAACAACCAATGGAATGGCCTCATCGGGATGAATTATTTCACATATTTCGATGGCGAAAGCAAGAAGATCGAATTAGGTTTCAATACTGATTTGGGCAAGAGTGATATACTCGTATGGAACAAATTCGTGTGCGATGGTATGGCTTCCAAAGAAAGCCTCATTGACAACAACGAACAGTTTGCGAACAAGATGTACCCCAGGTACTCGCATGGCCCGGTATCCCTGTCGGTGTGACGTTTGGGGGATTATTTTCACCAAGTGCATGAATGACCGCAGCGTTCCGCAAATGCGGCATGAAGATTGGCATCTGAACAGGAACCATGCATCACGTCCGATGGGGCTGTCCCGAAAGGGATGGCCCCATCGAACCTCAGGAGGAAGACGAAATGGAAAGCAAACGCATCGTTATCACCTGTGCCAAACCATCTGGGAAAATGCCTTTATGGGCGATTCTGGAACGCAGGCTGATCGACCTGATGAACGATTCGATCGATCTGCTGCTGCGGAAATACATAAAACCTGACGGTGAAATCCTATGGCCGACATCAGAGGATTACACAAGCATCGATGGATTGGATGATGCATATGAGAGTTTCCACAACTGGCCATTGTTCTATATGCTAGGCGGAGCGGACCGGTTCTTGTCATTGTCGCACAAGGAATATGACGCCATCACCCGGCAGTTCGCCCGTTACGATTGTGGACATGGACATCCCATGGTGGTCGATGAATATGAAGAAGGGTATGACTGGATGCACCAGGGAGAAGGCTACCTGTTCTTCTATCTGCTTAACCTGGCGGATCCCGGTAATGAGAAAAACAGGGAACGGTCCATTCGCTATGCGAATTACTATGCGGGTCTTGATCCGGATGTGCCAAACTACGATCCGGAGAATAGAGTCTTCCGCAGTTGTTATATGGGCAGCAAGGGCCCTGCGTATCGGAACTTCAACAATATGCCTTGGGGCTATGTCGACTGGAAACAATGGTACGGCCTGCCCTATTCTGATATCGAGGGTGCCGTGACCATCGAAGACATGAAGGATGACGAAAAGGCACGCCTGATGGGGGAGGCCATGACCCGCAGGTTGACGCACAGCGACACCCTGATCAACCTTTTTGCCACCACGATGATCATGAACGCCTATCTTCACACCGGAGATGAACGGTACAAAAAGATGATTCTCGAGTACACGGCTGCGTGGAAACAACGCACGAAAGACAACGGCGGCATCGTGCCAGACAACGCGGGTCCATCCGGCAAGACCGGTGAATGCATGGAAGGCAAGTGGTATGGGGGGTACTATGGCTGGACATGGCCTCACGGGTTCTATTTTATCGCTGATGCATTGGCTGTTGCGGCGGAAAATGAAACGCTGCTGACAGGCAATCGCAATTCGGTGGATTGGCTGCGCACACAGGTCCTGCAGGTGGTGGACAAGGGCATCGTTAAAGACGGAACCCTTTTCATTCCTCAGAAAAAGGGTGATCCGGGTGCGGTTCAGGAATATTCTGCAAATAAGCCGGACCGTTTCCTGACCATGGAGGGTAAGACGACTGCGCGCGTAGACTTCCAACGCTGGCTGGAAATAGATGGCTGGTATGAGTTCATGCCCTTGCCCTGTGCCCAGCTGGCACATCTCTGGGCTTTGTCTCTATCTGAGGAAGACAATGCAATTATCCATAAAACGCGGGATTACCGCACACGTCCTTGGGAAAACCTAGAGGAGTTCTATTCCAAATACCAGGGAGGTCAGGATCCGGCTTGGCTGAACTACATGGAAGGCAGCTTCCCGACGTATCCCGAGAAAATTCTGGAGCATAACTTGAATCAGGTTTATGGACGACTGAAGCTCATGCGTGATGACAACCAGGACCCGGCAACATACGGGGACTCCTATCTGCATTTCCGGAACCCGGTGAATGTGGAGGGGCTTGTACAACTGACGATGGGAGGCCCCATGCCCATCTACAATGGCGGCCTGCTGATGGTGTCCCTGCGATATTTCGATGTGGATCGCAGCCGGCCCGGACTGCCGCTGGATGTGGCCGCACTGGTGTCTTCCATCACGGAAAATGGAATCATGCTCACCTTGGTGAACATGCACCCGATGGATTCCCGAACGGTAGTCCTGCAGTCGGGGGCCTTTGCGGAACATCGGTTCACGACGGCTTCCTGGTCAAATGACCTTGACGTACCCGTCTCCTCAGAGGTCAACAGCGCTTGGCTGGAGGTCGTGCTGGGACCTGGAACTGTTCTTGATCTGCAGTTGGGGCTGGACCGTTTCTGCAGGCAGCCTTCGTATGAATTGCCTCTATGAAGCTGTCGATTTGTTGCCTTCATGAAACAGGCATGAGCGCTTTGTTACGGCCATGAACTCCGAGATGAAATAGTGATGAATAATCAGGAACAGGAGTATGAAATGGGAATGGATGAAGTAACAAGGGGGATGACAGGAGCGATGACAGGAGCGAGAACTGACACATGCCCCATCAAGCAGAAAATCGCCCGGCATCTCTTATCTTTCGGCAAGCGGGAGGTCCGGTTGGGCGTGGGTTGTGCTTGGTACGGCAGACAGGATGATTACAGGGAAACCCTGGATCATGACCTGCGCGTATTGATGGCCTGTTACGAAAAAGGGTTCCGATATTATGACACTTCCCGGCAATACGGCAACAGCGAACAGTCAGTGGGGGAGTTTGTGAAGCATGTGCCCCGCGAATCCATTTTTCTTGCCACAAAATCCTCGTTCCCAATCGTGGAAGATACGCACAAGCGTGATTTTAAGCGTTTTTCGAACAATTTTTATGAGAGTTTTGAGCGGTTGCAGACAGACCATATCGATTTGTTCCAGATTCATGATACCGACCATTTTGAATGTTGCGTCGAAGAGGTCATTCCGTTTTTGGTGGAAAGGAAGCGAGAGGGGCTGATCTCTTACATCGGAACCGGAACATTGTCGCTGAACGCCCATGAATTGGCCGTCCGTTCCGGTCAGGTGAATTCCGTGTTGAGTTACCTGAATTATAGCCTTCTAAAAAAATCTGCCGGCCATGTCATCGATGTCTGCAGGGAGTTTGGGGCTGCATTTGTGAACGCCTCTGTTTTTCATTATGGATTACTCCGCGCCGAAGATCCCATGAAACATCGTTGTGAATACAACCCACCTCACATGGCCAGAAACCGGGAAATGACGGTTTCTTTGCAGGCACTCTGCAGGAAACAAAATGTGCCCATTCTGGCAGCTGCCCTCCAATACTCCCTGTTGAACCCCGATATTGACATGACGCTGGTTGGAATCAACAGAATGGAGAACCTTGTATCCACATTCGAATCCCTGTCTGAGGCCATTCACCCGGAACAGTGGGCGGAGATATTCGCACTGCAGGAAAAACAGCCGTACATGTATGTGCAGGATGATTTGCATGGATAAGCTCTGCCCAAAGTGCAGGCAAGGCATTCATATTTTGATAACTGACAAGTATAATGACAAGGGGCATATGCAATTGGGAGCATGGATTTGGTTGCCGATGCAGTAATCTCCGGATTGCCATGCCTTGTGCTGAAGATGCGAACCGGTAAACATGTCGATATGACACGCCTTTCGGAGTTGTCCGCCGAACAGAAGGGAAGGCTGTTTGTTGGGGACCAGTACCGGTACCGTTCCGGAGCGATGGCTGTGATGGAGGCCGTGCGATGCGGTTTGGCCGGAAGGCTCGAATATGCTTCATGGCATTGCGCCTTGCCCATGGCTG
>CAZFWQ010000189.1:0-7567 GCA_964522755.1 uncultured Oscillospiraceae bacterium
GGGACCCATGATAAACGAAATCGCCTATGCGGTTTCCAAGGACGCCGTCATCGGGTTATGCCGGCAGGCGGCGGCGGCGCTTGCTCCCCAGCTTATTCGGGTGAACTGCATCAATCCGGGTCCCACGGACACAGGCTACATGAATCCCGAAGGTTTACCTTACAGGCAGGTCGCGAAGATGTTCCCATCGGGCAGGTGGGGCATGCCGGAGGATGCCGCCCGCCTGGTTCGGTTCCTTCATAGTGACGACGCCATCTGGATCACCGGACAGGTCCTTTCCAGCGAAGGCGGCTTCGACCGCTTCACCTTTTCCGGCAGACCGGACGATGGTGCGATATGACCCATTTCCTCATCACTTCATTTCCGCAGTAGAAACCCTATCTGGATTTGGACAAAAAGCCCGGGTGATGGCAGTCGACACGGAAACCACGAGCCTGGACCCGCACGCGGACCACCTCCGCCTTGTTCAGATTGCGGTTCACGGACTCCCGGTACTGGTTCTTGAGTGTTTCTCATTCATGCCCGACGATCATGACCTGCTTGCGGCAGTATTGGCGACAGATGCGGTGAAAGTATTCCAGAATGCGAAATTCGACCTGCAGTTCCTTCGTGCGGCAGGGATTTAAGTATGCCTCCCCTGTTTGACACGATGCTGGCAGCGCAGCTGCTGAATTCATCCGGCGGGCCCTCCCGGGTCAACCTGGCCTCCCTGGCCCAGCATTATCTTGGGCGCGAATTGCCCAAGAAAGAGCAGAAGAGCGACTGGAACGGCATCACCCGCACAGCGCCGCAAAACCTGAAAATCTACATCACAGGGGATGCGGCCATCGGTTCCGAGCAGCACGAACTTTGTTTCAGATTTGAAACCCGCCATGAAGCCCGGTGATGTGATCAATCTTTCCGGGATAAGGTGATTTAGTACAATATGCTTTCCTGTAAATACTTACCATCCGCTGAAAACATCGCCTATATAATTCGCAGCGGCTTCAATTCCTGCTATAGCTTGAGTTGGACCTGTTAGTACAGCAAGATCAAAAGCAGCAGCCGCACCAACCACAATACTATTGCCGATTTGCGTCGCGTCATCCGTCCCGGTTGTCAGGTTGTCATTTGCATAATTAGTTAAGGTAAAGGCTTCATATCCAAAATCATAGCCGCCAGCCACCCGGTCCAGTTCATCATCGGACAGTTCTGTCTTGACGTTCACTTTTTCCACTATCGTGGCAAATTCTTCTTCGGAAACATCAAATCCTGCGTCCCTGGCATACTGAACCGCCAGTTTTATCTTCCCATCGCTCGTATCCGCCTTGGCAACACTTTCGCCAAGTTCCTTTTTCAGGCTTTCGTTCGTTGACAACTCATTGATAAATTCCGCCACATGTTTCATTCCGAAATACCTCCTGATTGATGCATAATACCACTTCTGACAGCGTATCACACATGGTTCCATATTTATATTATGACCATGCACCTGGTAATGCACCTGATAATGCACCTGATAATGCACCTGATAATGCACCTGAAAATGCACATGATTCCATTAGCATCCCGTTACTGACTGCACGAGAGAAAAACCCGGCGTAAACCCCGGCGATGTGCTTCGGTTTTGCAGAAAAACTTGCTTTGTAGTAATAATCAAGATGTGGTAAGGTATGAGGGATTGGAAATCCTTGCCCTTCCCCGATGAATATTCCAGGATCACTTCCCCTCTCCATGCAGGTGCCCGGAGGTAGATATGAGCCCACAGACCGTCTTCATCTTCAATCTGATCGGTGGAACCGCCCTCCTCATGTATGGAGTGGACAAACTCGGCGATGGACTTGAAAAAGCTTCCGGCAACATCATGAAGAAAATCCTGTCCGTTCTCACGGGGCGGCTGATGAGTGCTTTCGCCGTTGGCACGATCCTTACGGCCATTGTCCAGAGCAGCACGGCCATCACGGTACTTACGGTCGGATTCGTCAATGCGGGGCTGATGACGCTTTCACAGGCCATCGGCATCATCTACGGTGCGAATATCGGCACCACGATCACCGCGCAGATCTTTGCAGCCAGTTATTCATTCAAGCTGACAACCTACGCGCTGCCTGTCCTCGGCCTTGGCTTCATGATCAGCTACTTTGCCAAGAAAACGACGGTCAAGAGTGTCGGTTCCGCCATCATGGGCTTCGGCATGATGTTCCTGGGGCTCTCACTGCTGAACAGCGGAAAGGAATTCCTCTCGAGCAGCGAGACCGTCAAATACTTCTTCGACACCTACGCAACCATCCCGGTCGTGGGTATCCTGAT
Source organism: uncultured Oscillospiraceae bacterium (assembly GCA_964522755.1). Classification (GTDB taxonomy): domain Bacteria; phylum Bacillota; class Clostridia; order DSM-8532; family DSM-8532; genus JAEWSN01. The sequence goes on from CAZFWQ010000189.1 coordinate 2,290, forward strand.
GGGCATAACGGTCACCGCACTCATACACAGCAGCAGTGCAACTGTGGCTCTTGTCATGGTCCTGGGCCAGGCCGGCCTTCTCGGCGCGGACCCCACCACATCGCTCCAGACAGCCATCTGCATCATGCTCGGCGACAACATCGGCACCTGCGTCACAGCCCAGATTGCAAGCCTGAAGGCGAATGTCAACGCGCGTCGCGCCGCCTGGGCGCATACGCTCTACAATGTCATCGGCGTCATTGTGGCCTGGATCTGCCTTCCCTTTTTTGTTTCGCTTATCCAGAGCTTCACTTCCCTGCTGATGAACTCAACGAATATCAATGTCCTGATAGCCAATTCCCACACTGTTTTCAATGTCTTGTCCGCCGTCATCTTCCTGCCGTTCACAAAGTACTTCGTTCGTCTTCTTGAAACGATCATCCGGGACCGCAGGAAAGACCCGAGCGCTCCCGTCTATCTGGACCACCTGCTGCTCGATACGCCGGTTGCCGCTTTCAGAGCCACCCTTCAGGAAATCATCCGGGGAGTCGAGATCTCCCGCCATATGCTATCCTCAGTCATCACATCCATCCAGAAAGGCGATGAGGATATCCTGGCCTCCGTGGACGCCGATGAGACCGCGGTCAACCGAATCCAGAAGGATACAATACAGTACACGGTCGAATTGTCCCGCAGGAGCCTCAACAATGACATGTCCGAATTGATCCCCGTCATGATCAGCAGCGTCCACAACATCGAACGGATAGGAGATCACGCCATCAATCTCGCGGCACTGGCGAAGACCTGCATCGACAGCAAGCTGTCCTTCAGCGAAGACGCCCGGTCCTCCCTGCGGGACGTCTATTGCCTCATCGAAGAGATGTACGACTCAACGCTTCTCAGCCTGAGGGAAGATGATGCTTCCGCCGCATATGACGCCATCCAGCTGGAAGGCAAAATCGACGTGCTCTGCCGTCAAATCCAGACCGGACACATCAAGCGCCTTGAAGAAGGCACATGCACCATCGAAAGCGGCGTCGTCTATCTTGACATCATCAGCTACCTGGAGCGCGTCGCAGACCACCTCCACAAGGTAGCCAAGATGCGTGCCAGTTCCATCCACAGCTTCGCGTGACATGCTGATTCATGCAACGTGCTGATTCATATGACATGCCAATTCATGAGACACGCGGATTCAAGTGACATGCGGATTCAAGTGACACGCGGATTCAAGTGACATGCGAATTCAAGTGACATGCGAATTCAAGTGACATGCGAATTCAAGTGACATGCGGATTCATGTGCAAACAACTATGTTTTGCGATACGATGTTGCGAAAACGACGGGAGATTGTTATGGGAAAATACCGCATTCTTTTCGCAGGCGAGACCTGCATGGTGCACAGCATTGAATTCAAGGGTTATGACAGCTTCGCCGGTTCACGTTATGCGGAGGCTTTCGGAGTGATGCGCGGCGTCTTCAAGGCCATCGATGTGGATGTGACGCATATTCCGTGCCACCGCGTTCCCTTTGACTTCCCAAACACGCTGGAAGGCCTGAAGCAATATGACGCGATCATGTTCAGCGATGTCGGCACCAACACTTTCCTGCTGCATCCTGATACAACAAGGCTATGCAAGAGGACGCCGAACCTGCTCAAACTCGTGAAGGAGTATGTCGCGCAAGGCGGCGGTTTCGCGATGATCGGCGGCTACATGACGTACCAGGGCTTCGAAGCCAAGGGCAAGTACAAGGATTCCCCGATAGAGGACATCATGCCTGTATCGTTACTCACTTATGACGACCGCAATGAAACGCCCGAAGGAGCGGATCTGACCGTCGAGATGCCGGATCACCCAATACTCAGGGATATTCCGGGCGAGATGCCTTTCGTGCTGGGTTACAACAGGACTGTGATGAAACCCGGTGCAGACCTCATCGTGAGTCATGATGGCAATCCCCTGATTGCCGCCTGGGACTACGGCAAGGGTAGGACACTCGCGTACACCACGGACTGCGCGCCGCACTGGGCACCCCCGGAGATGACGCAGTGGCAGCATTACCCTGCCCTGTGGCTGAACATCGTGCAATGGCTGGCATCCGGGAAACAGTGACGCCAAACACGGGTCAATAGATTCCCATCGGATAAAGCCGAAGCACTTCATATGCAGCTTCTGCAACCGCCTGAATGATCGGACCTGTACGTCTGGAAATAATCAAGCGCCTTTTTGCTAAAGCTCCTCACCGACTTCTCTCAAGATATCCACTGACGGGGCTGGTATCCTGCCAAGGTAATCGGGTCCGACATTCAGCAGGTAATTGATGCCGCGCTGATTCAGATGGTTCTTGATCCTGCGGATTTCATCGGCCTTTTTCCAATTCTGGTCGAATGCCTTGTATCCCCAGGTATCATTCAGGGTTGCAGGTGTCTCCACCAGGTCGTCGCCGAAAAACTCGTCGGTGATCTCGTTGTCTCCGAGAGATCTGTAGTCGCATGCGCCATTTCCCAGACGCGAATTGATCAGGCAGTCCGGCTGATAGGCCTTCACCATTTCAAACAGTTCCTGGCTTTGCGCCTTTGAAATGGTTTGAGGATTATCAAACCAGATCATGAATAGCTCTCCATAATTGCGCAGTATTTCTTCTATCTGTGGCTTTGCCTTTTCCTTGTAGTAGATATCATAGTCTTTTTTTGAATTGTCCGGATAATCCCAGTCATTCGTCCAGCTCGAATTGCCGAAAACAGTATGCCCCTGTGTAAATCCTCCACCATGGGGGTGATGAAAATCAATATCCTGAGAGTAATATAGCCCAAACTTCATGCCATGTTTATAACAGGATTCCGCCAGTTCTGAAACGACATCCCTGCCAAATGGTGAAGCATCCACGATGTTGTAGGCATCCGCCCTTGAATGGAACATGGCAAATCCGTCCGCATGCTTGCTTGTCATGACCATGTCTTTCATCCCGCTTCCAAGTGCGAGCTTCACCCACTCGTCCGCATGAAAAAGAATGGGATTGAAGGCCGCCGCCAGCTTCTCATATTCGTTGTTGGGAATGCGAAAGAAGGATTGTATCCATTCGCCGATGTCCGTCATTCTTTTGCCCTTCCACTCACCGGCCGGCAATGAATACAAACCCCAATGAACCATCATCCCGTATTTCATTTGCCTGAAATATTCCTTATTCGTCATGGCCATCCTTTCGGGTTCCGTTTACATGATATTTTACCGATCTGCATGCCAATATTCACCGTTAACAGTATTCATCGGCAAACGATCATAACGAGCGAGTTCCCGCTTGCAGTACCCGCGGATCAGATCCAGCGGCCTGTCTTGCGCTCCGTGCCGTATGTTTCCAACGGAGCCCAGCCGGTCTCCGCAAATTGGGACAGGAGTTTCTGGATGACGCCGTAAGTGATGAATTCCGCCCGCTGGAGTCCATCAGGTTCATAGGCGCGGACAAATTCAGGTATCTGCATCAGGCGCCTGATGACGGCAGGCTCGATGGGTTTGTCGATCCTGGCTTCACGGGGCGGATCCGCGGATAGGATCATGTCCTGGACTCTGGTGGTGATGGAGAAGGTGACTTCCGCACCGGCCATTTCCGTCAGATGATAGGGACCGCGCAGACCGGCTGGCATGATGACGGAACGGTAGCCTTTTTCCTTGAAAATCGCATATGTCCGCTTGGCCACGGCAAGGCCAGACTGGATGATGTCCTCTTCCGTGACCGGTGCCTGCATGTCGAGAGCGACTTCACGAAGATAATCGTCAAGGCGGCCAACCTGCTGGACTACCAGGCACAAGGCCGGGCGGATGCCGGCAGCCTCCGCCCTTTCCGCGCCGCGCTCATATGCTTCGGCCACGGCCACAGCCTGCGCGACGGATACGTTCAGGGTCGCGCAGATCGGGATGCCTTCGGCCGCGAGCGCTTCAACGACAATAACGCCCGAATGTGTGGCCGGCAGCTTGATGGCAATGTTTTCGCCCCAGCTGTGAATCCGGCGCGCTTGCGCCAGCATGCCGGCGGCATCGCCGGCAAGGCCGGGATTGAGCTGACCCAGTGCCAGGCCGTGGCGGCCGGCCGAAGTGGAGAAGACTTCCGCGAACTGGCTGGCGGCATGGGTTGCGACCAATTGCAGCAAAGCTTCTGCCCTGGCCTCAAAATCCAGATCCTGAGGGATTTTCGAAACCTTTTCCCGCCAGAACTCCGGCTCCAGCCGGAATGTCCGATAGGTAAGCACCGGGTTGGTCGTGACGCCAAGAGCACCGCGTTGCTTAGCGAGCAGTATTTCATCGGGGCTGCCGGAATCATGCCACCAGCGGGTCGGCGTATTTTGAGAAAGCCATTCGAAATAAGTTGTCTGCATGAAAGAACTCCCCCTTGCTTTTGAGTCTTGTTGCTCCTGCCTGCAGTGCCCCTGCAGCGTTTCGACCTTCATTTCTTTTCAGCGATGTAAGCCGCACCACTACGATATGCACATCGGCATATCAGATCGACATGGTTTGCAGCGGATTCCAGCCATTGTCGCAAAACTGGGCCAGGGTACGGTTGGTGGACCCGAAAGTAATGAAATCCTCCGGCTTCATGCCATCAGGCTCATAGGCCTTCACAAATTCACTCATTGTCTGCAGCCGGCCAACAATCGCCGGATCGACCGAATGGCCAATCCGTTCCGCGAAGGGTCCGTCGAGCAGTGCCAGCTGGCCGGCAATTTTCGGTGCGATGGACATGAGCATGTCCGCCCCGGCGAGCTCTGAAATGTGGTAGGCCCCGCGGCATCCGGCCGGCATCAGGAAGCACTCATAGCCGCGGTCCTTGAAAATGTCATATGCGCGCTTGATTACGGCCGTTCCGGCCCAGATGATGTCTGCCTCGGTCGCGGCCGAAGAGCTGTCGTACATAACGTCGCGCAGATAATCGTCAAGCCGGCCAACCATCACCACAGCGATGCCAAGGCCCGGTTCAATGCCTTTATCGCGCGCCCTTGCCGCACCGCGCTGATACGCCGCGCCCGCGGCAAGAACCTGCGGGACCGTGAAGCTGACAGTCGCGGCAACATTCCAGCCGCGCGCGACGCATTCTTCCATCACCGCCATGCCTGCCCTGGTCGCTGGAATCTTGATCACCATGTTTGCTTCAAGCTGGGCATATCGGGCCGCCTGCTCCATCATGACGGCTTCCTGGCCGGGACGGTTTGGATTGAGCTGGCAGCAGACATACCCCCGCCCGGAGCCCTGAGTGCGAAAAGGTGTCATCTTTCGGGCAATGAACGAGCTGACTTGCCGTATCAGAT
>CAZFWQ010000190.1:0-2912 GCA_964522755.1 uncultured Oscillospiraceae bacterium
CCGCAGATTGGCAAAATCATTTCTTGCGAGCAGATCCAGCCAGCTCTCCAAAATGGGATGTGACAGGAATTCCTGCTTCTCACTTTCACCAGCCAAGTAAAATTTACAGAGCCATCGCAATGCCGTGTACTCTCCACCGAAGTTTTCACTTGGGATGAGGTGATCATAGATGCTGATGGCATCCAGAGCCGATTCAGTCCGTCCGTGATCCAGAAAATCCAGCAAATGGCGCGCTGCGCTTTTGCCGCCTTCCGTAATGTCGAAGGAGTCCAGGCTGCCGATATGAATCAGCGAATGCTTCGAATGGACGCGAAGAACGGTTGCAGGGTCATCCACTCCCTCATTTTCATGGTATCCAGTGTAGTCTGCATCCTCATTTTCATGATATGCGGGATTGAAACTCCGATGGAGCTTATTGCTCATTTCGACTCCTCATCGTGCCCGGATTTTCAACCCTGCGGCATTCACGGTATCCTCCACGTAATTGAGCTTGACAATGAACCGGTCCTTGGAATAAATGCGATAGTTGTCCTGGAATGTTTTAGGGGTGAAATTGATGGTCATGACATTGGCTCCCGCATTCAGGCCCATCAGCTGCCCTTTCGGCGAAACCACCTCAAGAGCACTCACCGCAGGGATGAGGGCTTCGGGAAGCCCCAGGCGCAGGATGGCCATCAGGTTAAGCGACTGTTGGATGTCTCCAGGCAGGTTGGCCTGGAACGGCGTCCCGGGATTGGGAATGAAGGGGGCAATGCTGATGAAATCCGGGTTCAGTTCGAAGGAGTACCGGAGATCCGAGAGGATGTCCTTCCGGGTCTGACCAGGCAGTCCGAGAATGTTCCCTGTTCCGACACGCATCCCGGCTTCGCGTATCCACCGGATGCACTGCAACCGGGCTTCGAGAGGCGTGTGGGCGATTTTCAAGTAGGATGCCGCATTCGAAGTTTCGAATTTCAGGATGAAGGATTTGCACCCCAGGCTGGCGAACCGCTGGTATGCTTCCCTGCTCCTCTCGCCAATGCACAGGAGAACATCGGCACCCAAGCGGTTTCTCAGTTCAGGGATGATTTCCTCCAGAAATCCGTCACTCGCCGGATTCTCCCCGGCCTGCAGGAAAACGGTACCAATCCCGGCTTGCAGAATGCTTTCAGAAAGCGAAAGAATGGTTTCCGCATTCATCTGATAACGTTCCAGGGCGGGATTTCCACAGCGCATGGCACAATAATCGCAGTTTTTCCGGCAAATGTTGGAGTACTCAATGACTCCCCGGAGGTGGACGAAGTCGCCATGCACTTGCCGCCGGACTTCCCGTGCCCGCGCGAACAGCTCCTGCTGCAAGTCGCCGGCTGCATCCAACAGGCTTGAAAGCTGCAAGTCATCCAGCGCTTTGACATTCCATCCGTTTTCATTCAATGCTTCGTGAAGGGGATCTGTCTTCCCATCTTTGACATTCCATCCGTTTTCATTCAATGCGTCGTGAAGGGGCTCTGCCTTCCCCTTATTGACATTCCATCCGTTTTCATTCAATGCGTCGTGAAGATGTTTTTCCTTCCCATTCATGGACAGAATGGGGAATAATTCACTTTCACGGGTACCAAAAGCATCCTCAGTGGTATTGTCAGGAAATGGATTAAGGGCTCCCAACGCATAAGCCTCTTCCGGGAACGGCATGAATTCATTGGAATTGAACTGCTCCACCACCTCATCGGCAACCAGGCCGCCCAACTCGGTAAGCTGAACCATGCCGCCGCTTTCTTCTAGTAGGCCGTACTGCTTCAGACGCTCCATTTTCTTAACGAAGACCTTGTCCAGGGGTATCCCCGTGATTTTCTCGAAATAGGATTTCCGGACATTCCTGTTCTTCAGGGGAAGAATCAAAGCCCATCTGAGCTGCTGCTCAGGGGTGCGGATACAACCGCGGTTGATGGGCAGCCGGCCTTTTTCGATGGAATCATAGTAATCCTGAAAACTCTGGGTATTCAGCGCGAAACGGTCCCTCAAGCTGCTGAAAGCTGTCAGGCCAAACCCGATTTGATCGAACAGCATGCAGCACTGATTGTGCGCGTAATGGGAAAAGTGCCTTCTCTCCTTGGAGTACACTCTGCGAAGATTTTCATGAAAGCCGTTCCGACGAAGGATTTCGATGCCAATCTGCTTCATGGTCATCATCACGTCGAAGGAAGGAATGCCGGAAGGGTTCTCCTGTCGGACTTTCAGGATATGTCCCTGAAGATCGCCGTAGGCAAGCACTTTCAGCCGGTATAGCTGGATTTCCTCGACGGGGAGCAGCACGGCACGCTCCATCACTTCGATCCAATTCTCAAGGGTCTGGCCCGGATGGCCGAAAATGAATTCGATGTTGAGCTGGAACCCATGTTCCTTGCTGTTGTAAATGGATTCTTCCGCAGTCCTGACCCCGTGGGGACGATTCATGATTTTCAGCACGGATTCGTTGAGAGATTGCACGCCGATTGTGAGACGATCAATGCCGTGATCCTTCATGATTCTCAGGCGTTCCTGACCGGCTGCCCCTACCAGGGATCCGGGATCCGTATCCACATTGAATTGCTTGCAGTTGGTCAAATCCACCCGTTCCACGAAAAAATCCAGAAACCGGTCCAGCTGCCGGGGTGTCAGGAATGTAGGGGTTCCTCCGCCAAGAAGGATGGACCTGGCTTTGAACTTCTTGATCCCAAGCTGGCGCAGTGAAAGATCCATTTCCTTTTCCAGCGCGTTTAGGTACCGCTCCTTCTCTTCCTCCTGCTGACCGAGTTTCCCGGGATAGTGACAGAAAGTGCAGCGCTGTTCGCAAAAGGGAAGATGGGCGTAAACATCCATGAGCCCATCCCGCGGGAGGGTATACCCGGAAAACAAAGCATCCCCGGTCATGGACGCGTATTGGGTGATGGGGG
>CAZFWQ010000190.1:2922-5168 GCA_964522755.1 uncultured Oscillospiraceae bacterium
ACGGGACAAAATCGCCATCAAGACAACTCAAGCCCTCAGCCTGCAGGTTCCTGATCTGACCAAGGCGCATTTTGGCTTGGACCAGTGCATCATCATACCGTGTGCCGGTTGCATTCATTTGTTTTGATATCCTTTCAAAATGGTTCGGGTTTGCCGTCATGAATGACGCTTTCCTTGCCATGCATGACGGCATGTTTGCCATTTATAGCTGCATGCTTTCCATTCACGACGAGATGTTTGCCATTCATGACGGCAACCGCCTGGGTTCATTTCTGTTCCGCATAGCCAGCCGTATCCGGAAGCGCCACAGCGACTGCCTGCCCGGGATTTACAACTTCCATCTTGATGTCGATGTTCATTTTTATTGTTTTGTCAGCGGATTCCCCAGTGAGGGAAGCCGGCAATACCGCAACGACATCCGCAAGATAATTGATGCCGCTGAGATAGCCGCCGGCATTTTCAGTGGCATAATACTTGAAGCTGTTCAGGGTGAATTTTGGTTTGTCGGTGGCCGCTCCCATGTTTTTGTCCACCTGCTCATTTACAAGGGATTGGAACACCTTTGTGGCCAAAGTGTCGGAAAGGATGATTTCGTATCGTTTCCCGTCCGCTGTTTTTTCGATGTTGACCTTCGTGGTCAGATTTTCCGTCACCTTTTCCAACAATTGGATGTCTTTGAGTTTTCCCGCTTCAATCATGGTGGCGAACTGGTTCTCAAACATAGCCATGTCGAATTTGGCACGCTCTCCCTGTGCGGGTTTGCTTCCGGCTTTCATCATGGTCTTCTGGCCTTCGGCCTCCCGATAGACATTGGCGCCATCAGAGAACATGGTGATGTCCTGGTTGTTGGCATTGAGCTTGTAAATGAATTTGACAAGCCCGTTGGCATTTTGCGTCTTCATGTTTCCCGTGGCCTTGATCTCCTTGCCGTCCAGATTCACATCGGCGGGCATGTGCAATTCCATGGAACCGGTTTTGAAGAGCTTGTCATACGCACGCTCATACCCGGAGTAAGGATTTGTCAGATATGACACCAGCAAGACCGCCACCACTGCCACCACGATCACGACACCTGCAACCAGCATTGTTTTCCGTTTCATCCGAATTTCCTCCTATACGATGGATTTCATTGAGATACGTGAGTTGGCGGCTAGAGTTCGGGCATTGATGAATTTCATTGAGATACATGAGTCGGCGGGCATGGGGGTTCATTCCTGTTTTGCCTGCCATATGGCCATCGTGCTGACGAAAGCACACAGGATGATGGAGAAGGCAAGGATGCTCCACGATTTCACCAAATCGCCGGAGGTATAAGTGACGGTGTTGGCCAGCAAGGCGGTAGCGTCCGATTGGGTGCTGTTCTTCACCAGCAGGTTGTCAAGGTTCACCGTGGCGCTGTACGCATCCATGGCCCACTTGCTGGTAATCAGGGTGGCAAGGTATTTCACGAAACCCTTCAGTTCAAACACCACGTTGGAGAAAAGGATTTGCGGCATCAGCAGCAGGGGGGCGATGGCCATGGCTCTGTCGGGATTGGGTGAAAATGCGGAAATGACGAGTCCCAGGGCAGTGGCGGAGAAAGCAGCCAGAAAAGTGGTCAGGTAGATCTCCGCAAAGGGCGGCAGCAACAGATGGTGTTCCGGAAGTCCCTTGAGAAGGGCCACGACACCAACGAGCAGGAAGGACTGGACAAGGCAGAAGCCGCCCTGAATGGCGATCTTCGAGCCGATGTACGCACTGGCCTTCAGGTTGGCCATTTGTTCACGGACAAGGATGCTGCGTTCCTTGCAGATCTCCTGGATGGAATTGAGCAGTCCCACCCAAAAAGCGGCGCAGGTCAGGGAAAACATCAGCGCCTTGGCATCCTTGAGAAAGACAAACGGGGTGTTTGGGGCCGTGTCCGACACCATGCACAGCAGCAGACCCAGCAGGGGGGCCTGCAGGAGCAGGAGCAGGAGCCGGCGCCGATCGTTGATGACGAGTTCGAAATACCGCCTGCTCTGGACCAGCCATTGCCGCAAGGCGGATTCCTTGTTCCGGTTCACCATCTGGAGCGCGGAGTTCCTGACACCTTGATCCGCCTGTGCCGCCTGCGCCGACTGGACCGAAGTCTGCCTGAACAGGGACTCCCACTTTTCCGGTTCGCTGTTGATGAGCTGGTATATGTCCACAAAGTCGCTTACGCCAAAAAAGTCAAGCGCACCTTTGGGTGAGCCGAAGAAGCAGAGCCGACCGCCGTACCCCAG
>CAZFWQ010000190.1:5178-7543 GCA_964522755.1 uncultured Oscillospiraceae bacterium
CACAAATGCAGATTCAAGGTGTTGTGGGTGACCAGGATGACCGTTTTGTCTTTCTGGGTCATTTTTTTCAACGTATGCATCAGGTTTTTCTCGGTTCCCGGATCCAGACCCGAAGTGGGTTCATCCAGGAAAAAAAGCTTGGGGTCCGCCAGCAGTTCCAATGCGATGCTGGCCCGTTTTCGTTGCCCTCCGCTGAGCCTGCGTATGAAAGTATCCTCTTTCCCTTCGAGTTCCACCATCCTGATCACGGCGGCGACTCTTCCCGCAAGCTCTTCCGAACTGGCGTCCCGCGTCATCCGCATCTCCGCGGTATAGGCCAGCATGCGCTTAAGGGTGAGGTCCCCGTGGACAATGTCCTGTTGGGGCACATAGCCAATCAGGCTTTTGATGACGTCATAATTCTGATGGAGATCGTCCCCGTTGATCAGGATATTGCCCTTCGTAACCCCGGTCAAGCCGCACAGGCAATTCAGGAGGCTGGATTTGCCCGCTCCCGAACCGCCGACGATGGCTATGAATTCCAAGGGCCTGATGGATAGCGAAACGTCGTTGACGATGTTCAGGGCACCTTTTTTGGAGGGCACTGCCTTGAGGACATGCAGGATGTCCACCCCGATGCCTTTGTCATAAACAACATAATTGAGGCTGTGCTTGCGAAAGACAAGTCTGAAATTGGCGATGAAGACAACATCCATCTCCTGCAGCAAACGGGTTCCGGTGATGCGCACCCCCTTGATGAAGATGCCGTTCGTGCTTTTGTTGTCCGAGATATAGAAATTCCCGTCACTTGCCCTAGTAAGGCGCGCATGTATCCGGGAAATGGCGACGTGGTCGATTTGTATGGTACAGGACGCGTCACGGCCTATCGTGACTTCATTGACTCCCGCAAGGTCGAACCTTTGCCAGACACCGCCGGCTTTCTTATGGGAGTAGACCAGCGACACACCGGTTTTCATGGCGGCTTCCGGGTTGTCGATGCGGATGACGTCCCCTTCGGCCAAAACATGGCTTGTCACCTTGACATCGTTGACATGCAGGCCATTGGTGCTTGCATTGTCGATGACCATCCATCCGCCCTGGGTCCGGATGAATTGCCCATGATTTCCGGATACGATTTTGGACTGGAGGACGATATCGTTCGCCGTATACCGTCCAAAAGTGATTTCCGGCTTTTCAAAGCGCTGCAATTCAATTTCGTATGGCGTGTTCAGCCCGTCGAAAACCGTGATAACCTCATAAAAAGCTGCACCTTCCATCATTACGCCATCCCCCTGAGCGGGCTCGTCATATGCGCAAACAATTCACAGGGTCAGGATTTGCCGTATCAAAGACCAGGATATGTCATGCCAAGAAAGCACGGGACACACTCTGTCCTTCACCCACAGTATCATTATTACCAAATTCAGTCAACAGGATTGAATCCTTCCTTGTTGAAACTTGCCTTGTTGAAAATTGCCTTGTTGAGTTCCGCCTGAAGACTCCGACGTCATCATTCAAATGACCGCAACGGTGATTCCGGTGGTATCATTCAGATAACCGCAACGGCAGATTCCGGCGGTATCATTCAAATGACCGCTACGGCAGATTCCGGCGGTATCTCGATGTATTCACCCAGATCATGCAGTACGGAATCATCTACGCATCTATACTTCGTCAGTAAATATCCGCCTTCAATGGAAGGGATGACGCGAATCGACTGCCTGTCATCATTGTTGCATATGATCATCCCGTATTTCCCCGCATCCGTCGTGAACACAGAGAAATGCTCATGATTCTCTCCATTTGCCAATGCAGCCTTGCCATTCTGCCTGCCGCCAAATGACCCATCCCAAAAGTATTCCTTCAAATCGCTTCGAAGTGCGTCCATCTTATTTCCGTATCCAACCGTTTGCGGATAATCCGACAGCATCCCCTTGAAGTTGTATGGCTCGAAACTGATGATGTAATTATTCAGCAGGCATTGATTGATCATATTCCTGTCATGAAACCCCACGACCGCGGTCATGATTTTGCCTTGAGGCCTCATGTAGCGTGAAGTCGGCTTATGGTCGCTTCCCCAGGTCCTCGTATAGGAAATTCCGTAATAGTCATGCTGAAAATCATATACGGCTTCGCCGGCAATCAGGAACTCTTTCCCTTCGACTATCTTTCTGAAGCCATCAATCAGCTTCTCATCAAACTGATAGGATGATTCACCGTACCGGTGCCCATGTGATGTGTCGAAACAACAGAGAGTTGGTGAATGGTGAAGACATTCGTCGAACAGGATGCCGTCCGCTCCAAGATCCACGCATTTTAAAAATTCCTCGTTGCATATTTTCAAGTAATCATCGCTGCCAAAGCACATGGGTATCAGCCTTCTGGT
>CAZFWQ010000191.1:0-7531 GCA_964522755.1 uncultured Oscillospiraceae bacterium
CCTTGCACGGAAGGAACCAGAAGGGCAGCCACGGCGTCTGAAATCCCTACGGTGAGCCACGTCCGCAGGTCCTGCTCTTCAAGGATCAACGGCATCCGGTCATGGATCGGCGAAACGTCCGCATTCGCGTCGACGGTCAGTATCGTGAACGCGGTGAGATTCTCCATGGAGGAAAGCCGAAAGGTCCAGTACAGGCCCGCCATGACCAGCATGCGGCTGTCTGCCCGCGTATAGCGGTGCCTGATGCGGGGGGTCTTTCCGTGCTTCCCCGATGGGGAGCCAGGCAAAGAAATACCGGATGGTGATTCAGGCAAAGATATGCCGGCTGGTGAGTCAGGCAAAGATATGCCGGTCGGTGAGTCAGGCAAAGAAATACCGGCTGGTGAGCCGAACCCGCCTGATCCCCACATGGCGTTTGCACGGGGATCAAATCCGTCCATGGACATCTGCATCACATCCGGTTCGAAAGCATTGCCGCGGGTCGGAGAAACCTCTTCTGAAAAGGCAGCCGCATCCGACCATTCATAAAAGCCGAGTGCGGGCACCAGGCAGCGGTGCGCGACAAACGGAAGGCGGAACATCGGCTTCTGCATCACTGTTTCCGCCCTTGCATTGATGATCCGACTCTTCCCCTGCGGGGCCGGGAATCCCCAGGAAAAGACGCGCACGGCATAGGGGACTGTCAATGCGGGCAACCCCCCGACGGTTGCCTGCATGCGGCTTTCCGGGTCCGCCACCAGGACCGGCGAATAATCGCCGGGCACGACGTCTCCTGAGCCGCCCCTGTTGGGACGGGGCTTCAACAGGTCTTTCTCTATTCCCTCGATAAGCGCTGCAAAATCATCCAGTTCCGCTTCTGAAACGTAAAAACGTCCGCACATGCTGATGTCCTTTCTGCTTCGGACACACCGGTCATGCTCAGCCGCCGCGGGACTGCAGGTACCGGATCAGGAAGAATACGACGGCCACCGCTGCCAGTCCGATAAGGATCAGCAGCGCGACCTTCCAGGGAGACTTCGGATAATCACCCTTCACGGTGCCGGTTTGCCCGTTGATCACGAAACGATACACTTTTTTGCCGTAGGGGAACGATGATAGCCAAATCGGCGCGAGGAGATGCTTGAACCTGACATTGCGATAGCGCACGTCCAGGCGTATGTTCCGCACCTCGTCAGCCATGATGGCGTTCCTGACATCCTGGTTGAGCGCGGACCTGATGACGCCGCAAGCCATCTCGAATCCTTCCGTGACGCTGACGCTGTATCGTTCCGCCATGAATCCCAGGAGGAATTCCGGACGATACGGCACAAGTCCGCTGAAGGCGAAGTCTGCCAGCTTTTCCATCTGGCGGCGGCTCTCGCTGCGTGAGGCATTGACTGCGATATCGTCGAAAAAACGGTCTCCGCTTCCAAAAACAGGCCTCCAGCTGGTTTTCTGCACCTGCACGGCTTCGCGCACCTGTTTCCCGTTGGAGTCGGTACGTGTCCGGTATTCCGTCACATAATAGTGGGTGCCGGCCTCGGCGGCGTAGTCGTAATCCGTCTGCGCGTCATATGTCCAGTAGGGTACATAGACTCCGTTTATCTTGTCCGAACGCGACGATTTGCGCACATCGTCGGGCGCCAGCCATTTTTTCCGGATCCAGGCCTTGAATCTTGCTTTGGCGTCATCCCGCGGGATGCTGAAGGGAATGAGCGATTCGGGGCGGATCGTGTTCGGCTGTGCGTCGCGAATCAGCTGCCTGCTGCCGCAGAAGGGGCACTCGGCTGTGCCGCTGTCTGCCTGGACTACCGTCTGGGTACCGCATCCACCGCATTTGACGGTTGCAGTGGCGGATGACCAGTCTGTCGGCGCATTGCGTTCCGCTTCTTCAATGGGGTATTCCATGATGACGGCATTCCGGTCCGCGGGTATGGGTGTCATGCTGCCGCAGGCGGGACAGCGCAGCTGCTGTGCGGACGGGTCGAATTCCATCATGCTGCCGCATCCGGAACATGGAAACGTCCTCTTCTCGGACATGGCACACTATCCTTTCACCGTGCCGCATTCCGGGCAGAACTTCACTCCCTGTGCCAGCGCGGTGCCGCACTTGGCACAGACGGAGGGCCCGGCGGGTTTGCCGCATTCAGGGCAGAATTTTGCTCCTGCCGGTACCGATGCGCCGCATGTACTGCATTTGCTTCCGGGAGTCACTGCGGGTTTGCCGCAATCCGGACAGAACTTCGCGCCTGCCGGCACGTTTGCCCCGCACGCAGCGCAAGGTTTTCCGGGTGCGTCGGACTGTGCCGGCTGGGCGGATTGACGCGCCCCGCCCTGCTGGGCCATGCCCGTCTGCATGTTCTGGCCGATTTGCCCGAACATCTGTCCCATCATGGCGGCCATCGCCACGCCGCCGCCCATCGCGGCGGCAGGATTGCCCTCGTTGGCGGCCGCCGTATTCATGGCATCCAGCGCGCCGAGGGTCGCGACGGTGTTCAATCCGCCCATCAGGTTCACTTCCGCGCCCCGCCCGATGGCATTGCGCAGGTTTTCCGGCAGCTCCATTTCCTGGATGACGAAACTGGTCAGTTCAAGACCGATGGCGGTGAATTTTCCGGCGAGGCCCTCCATGATTTTGTCCGAGAACTCTATCAGCTGCGTATTGAGGGCCGTGTAGCCGAGTCCGGATTCCATGATGCCGTCGCGAAGGCGCTGCACGATGAATCCGCGCAGGTAGCCCAGCAGCATCTGCGTGCTGCAGGATTCACGCGAACCGGCGTATTCCTCGAGGAAACGGGTGGGATCCGCCACACGGTAGGCAAACTGCCCTCGGCTCTGGATGAGGATGCGGCCCCCGAATTCAGGATCATTGATGGCCAGCGGCGAAGGCGTGCCCCACAGCTGGTCTGTGAACTGGCGGGTTGACACATAGAAGACATCCGCCTTGAAGGGACTCTCGAACCCGTACTTCCAGGACTTCAGCTTCGTCATGACGGGCATGTTCTGTGTTGTGAGCGTCCAGGTGCCCGGCGTGAATACGTCCGCTATCTGGCCTTCGTTCACAAAGATGGCATTTTGAGCGGGCCGCACGATCAGCTGCGCGTTCATCATGATGTCCTTGCCGTTCATCGGAAACCGCCAGAAGACATTGTCGTCGGATTCCTCGAAGCAATCAATGACGTCGATGAACTGTCCTTTGATGAAACCCAGAATTCCCATAGACTTTCCTCCTTTGACTCCAATATTGCACACACATACGTTGAACCACTGTTCATGTCGGTTGAAACACAGGAAAAAATGGCTGCGCCGGGAGGCTTGAAAGCCGTACATGTACCGGTTATCCTGAAAGATTTCCTACCGGACGTTCACTAGCTGCCACGAAGGCTTCCGACCGGACATGAACCTGTTTTACCGGTGGCTGAGCCATACCGTGACATGGCCGCCTTCCGCGCAGTCCACGCGCAGGATGCGCGAAGCCGCTGTAACGGCGTGGTCGTCGCGCGGCGGCGCCGTGACCCGGATTTCCAAATCGGGACCGGACAAACGACGAACAGACTCTCCGGATTCCATCCAGAGAGCCCCCAGGAAATGACGGAAAGATGAAGCGTCCATCAGACCTCCATGATTTCCTCGATTTTGCCTTCCATGATTTTATCCACCAGGGCGATATAGCTGTCCGTGATCGCCTGAACATCCTTTTCGGCGTCGGTGAGATCGTCTTCCGTGATTTCCTTGGCTTTTTCCTGCTTCTTCAAATGCTCAATCGATTCGCGGCGCAACTGGCGCAAGGCGACCTTGTCCCGTTCCGCGAGCTTTTTGACATCCTTCGTCAGGTCGCGGCGGCGTTCTTCAGTCAGTGGCGGGAAAATGAGGCGTATGACCTTGCCGTCATTGTTCGGATTCAATCCCAAATCCGACATCTGGATGGCCTTCACGATATCGTTCAGCGTTTTGGGCTCCCAAGGCTGGATGACAATCTGTCTCGCTTCCGGCACCATGATGTTGGCTACCTGCTGCACGGGCGTAGGCGCGCCGTAGTACATCACGGTAAGCTTGTCCAGCAGGTGGGGATTGGCGCGTCCGGCCCTGATGCCGGAGAGTTCCTCTCGAAGCACATGGATGGTCTTGTCCATTTTTTCAGCTAGGTCGGATTGATAGTCTGCCATCTGTTCATACCTCCCTGGCAATGAATGTTCCCACATTTTCTCCGGTCAGCGCGCGCAGGATGTTGTCCGGGTCCTTGATGCTGAAAACCAGGATGGGGATGTCGTTGTCCATGCAAAGGGATGTTGCGGTCGAGTCCATGACACCGAGTTGTCGCTCCAGTACTTCCTGATAGGTGATTCGCTCAAACCTGGCGGCGTTCGGATTCAGCTTCGGGTCGCTGTCGTAGACCGCATCCACGTTTTTGGCCAGCAGGATGACGTCCGCCTCGATTTCCGCCGCACGCAGCACGGCGGCCGTATCGGTTGAAAAGAAGGGGTTTCCGGTGCCGCACGCGAAGATGACGACGAGGTTCTTCTCAAGATGGTGCACGGCGCGCCGGCGGATGTAGGGTTCCGCGATGCGCGGCATGTCCAGTGCGGTCTGCACCCGGGTCGGCACCCCTTTCCCTTCAAGGGCGTCCTGCAGGGCCAGGGAATTGATGACGGTCGCCAGCATGCCCATGTGGTCTGCAGTGGTCCTGTCCATCCCCATGTTGCTGCGGCCTCTCCAGAAATTGCCTCCTCCGACCACGATGCCGATTTGAGCGCCGAGTTCCCAGGCTTTCTTGATGCGGTCGCAGATTTCCGAAAGCATGTTCTGGTCGATGCCGGTGCCCTTCCCTGCGGCAAGGGCCTCTCCGCTGATTTTGAGCATGATCCTTCGATAGTTCAGATGCATGGATGCCTCCTGCAAGACTTGTCCGATCATCAGCCAGGGGTCCTGATCTGATGATCCTGCCGATTTAAAACAAGGGTGCCTCCTTCGAGACACCCCATCATGCCGATTATTTACTTGATTTGCTTGGCAACTTCATCTGCAAAGTTTTCTTCCTTCTTGGCAAGTCCCTCTCCGCGTTCAAACCGGACGAAACGGCGGATGTTCATGTTCTCGCCGATCTTTCCAATCTTTTCCTTCAGAACCTGCTCGACGGTTTTGTCGGGGTCCCTGATGAAGCTCTGCTCAAGCAGGCAGGCTTCGGCAAAAAACTTTTCAATGCGTCCGACGACCATCTTTTCGGCAATATTGGCAGGCTTGCCTTCCAACATGGCCTGGGCCTTGAGGATTTCCTTCTCCTTTTCGACAACCGCGGCGGGTACGTCTTCACGACGGACATACTGCGGGCTGTGCGCGGCAATCTGCATGGCCACGTCGTGGCAGAAATCCTTGAATTCCTGGTTTTTCGCGGCAAAGTCCGTTTCGATGTTGACTTCGAGAAGGACGCCTATGCGTCCGCCGCCGTGGATATATGCTTCCACAAGGCCTTCCGAGGCAATACGGCCGGATTTTTTCGCGGCATTGGCAAGACCCTTCTCGCGAAGTGTGTCTATGGCCTTTTCCATGTTGCCGTCTGTTTCGACAAGCGCTCTTTTACAGTCCATCATGCCTGCACTCGTAACTTCCCGCAGTTCCTTGACCATGCTTGCGGTGATTTCCATGGATTTTCTCCTCCTGGATATATTAAATATTGCGACTGAGTGATGCTTACTCTTCCGCGATTTCCGGCTTGGCGTCCTCATCGTCCACCGCGACGGTTACCTTGACGGAGGCCTGCGCGGCAGAACCCATTTCACCCTGGCGGGCTTCGATGACGGCGTCCGCGATTTTGGCGGAAATGAGCTTGACGGCGCGGATGGCGTCGTCGTTGCCGGGAATGACGTAATCCACTTCATCGGGATCGCAGTTCGTGTCGACGATGGCGACGACCGGGATGCCCAGCTTGCGGGCTTCAAGGATGGCATTGTGCTCTTTCTTGGGGTCCACGATGAAGAGGACAAAGGGCTGTTTCTTCATTTCGGTGATGCCGCCGAGATTCTTTTCAAGCTTTTCCATTTCGAGGCGAAGCTTGCTGACTTCTTTTTTCGGCAATACGTCGAACACGTTTTCCGCTTCCATCTTCTTGATTTCATTCAGCCTGTCGATGCCGCGGCGAATGGTCTTGAAGTTGGTGAGCATGCCTCCGAGCCATCTGTTGTTGACATAATACATTCCGCACCGGATGGCCTCTTCGCGGATGGCGTCCTGGGCCTGTTTCTTCGTGCCGACAAACAGGACGGAACCGCCTTCCATCACCATGTCGCGAACGAAATAGTACGCTTCATCGATCTTCTTGACGGTCTTCTGAAGATCGATGATGTAGATGCCGTTTCGCTCGGTGAAGATGTACTCTGCCATCTTCGGATTCCAGCGGCGGGTCTGGTGCCCGAAATGGACACCTGCTTCGAGCAATTGTTTCATTGAAATGACTGACATGTTTCGTCCTCCTTGTTTGTCCTCCGCCGCATTGCTCCACGGAAGCACCCGGAACTGCTCCGGGCACGCGCCCCGTGAATGGTCGGCGTGCGTAATGGTTAAAACCTGTCACAGTATAGCATAGAATTTACTGTCTGCCAACCCTGTCATCCCGCAAGATGTGGTTCAGCCCGCAAGATATGTTTCCGAAAGGTATCTTTCAGCCATCACCGCGGCGACTGTGCCGTCGGAAACAGCGGTAGTAATCTGCCGGATCGCTTTCCCCCGGATGTCACCTGCCGCAAAGACACCGGGAATGCTTGTTCTCATGTCCTCTCCCGCAAGGATGAAACCGCCCGGCGACAATTCCAGCGCCGGGCCGAAAAGGCGCGTGTCCGGCTGACTGCCGATATATACGAAGATTCCTTCCACAGGCACCTCTTCCGTTATTCCGGAAACCGTGTCGCGCACTGTCGCGGAGGTGACGAACACGTCGCCCGACACCGCCGTTATCTGGCTTCGGTATCTGGCCGATATGCCGGGAAGCCCAAGGACGTGTCTTGTTACGCCGGGAGGAGCCCGGAATGTCTCGGCACGGTTGATGATTGTCACGCGCTTCGCATACCGCATCAGGAATTCGGCCTCCTCGAGGGCGGAAATGCCCCCGCCGGCAACCATCACCTCGGCATCGCGATACAAGGCCCCGTCGCACGTCGCGCAATAATGGACGCCCCGGCTGCGGTACTCCTCCTCCATCGGCACCGGCAGTTTCCTCGGCTGCGCCCCGGTTGCGATGATGATTGTCCCGGAATGGTAGACTGCTGTTTCAGTTTCAACGCGCTTTTCTTTTCCTTCGAGCCCGACGGAAAGAATGCGCTGCATGTCGTGAATCACCGCTCCGAAAGAGACAGCCTGGTTCTTCATGTTTTCCATAAGACGTGTGCCACTGACCACCCCGTTCACCCCCGGATAATTGGCAATCTGGAATGTCGTGGCAACAAGCCCCCCCACCAGAGAGACATCGAGCACCACGGTGACAAGGAGGCTGCGCGCCGCATAGATCGCAGCGGTCAGGCCGGCCGGTCCCGCGCCGAGAATCAGGACATCGCAGGCAACA